>JBDTCL010000327.1:0-6356 GCA_039923595.1 Antricoccus sp.
CCGAGAAGAGCGGATTTGGCTTCTTCTTTGGCTTACGGATCACTGGCTTAGCCATGTGTTTACTCCTAGAAGGTATTAAAGGTTGTTTAGAAAGGCGGTTCGTCTGAGAAGCCGCTACCACCGCTAGCTGGTGCCGAGCCCCATGGGTCGTTACCGCCAGCGTTCGAACCGCCGCCGCCGCCACTGTCGCCGCCAAAACCGCCGCCTGCGCCACGCGCAGCGCGGCTCACCTTGGCCGTGGCGTACTTCAATGAGGGGCCAATCTCGTCGACCTCAAGCTCCACTACCGTGCGCTTTTCGCCCTCTTTGGTCTCGTACGACCGTTGCTTGAGACGACCGGATACGACGACTCGGGCACCTTTCTGCAAGGACTCGGCAACATTCTCTGCGGCCTGCCGCCAGATGCTGCATCGCATAAATAGTGCTTCGCCGTCCTTCCAATCATTCGACTGCTTGTCGAATGTGCGAGGCGTCGAAGCAATGGTGAAGTTTGCTACGGCCGCGCCGGACGGAGTGAACCGAAGCTCGGGATCGGCGGTGAGGTTGCCGACGACGGTGATTAGGGTTTCGCCTGCCATGGTGGTTCCTCTCGGAAAGTCTGAGGCTTCTTAAGTCGTGTGCTTGGGTATTCCTACTTGGCCATAGCGACATGCAGTTGCCAAGGGGCTACCCAAACTGTGGATAAGAGTTATCGGATCTCCGGACGGATGACCTTGGTACGTAGCACCGACTCATTCAGGTTGAGCTGACGATCTAGCTCAGCGACCGTGGCGGGTTCGGCTTGCATGTCGATAACTGCATAGATGCCGTCAGACTTCTTGTTTATTTCAAAAGTCAGCCGCCGGCGTCCCCAGATATCGACTTTATCGACTGAACCGCCGTCTTTTTTCACGATCGACAGAAAGGTTTCGAGCGATGGTGAGACGGTACGTTCCTCAAGCTCTGGGTCGAGGATGACCATCATTTCATAATGACGCACGTGTAAACCCACCTCCTTTGGACTCATTCGGCTACGGACGTTCCGTAGCAGGAGGGTTGTTACGTCTGTAGCCGACACGCCACTGGCGATTGGGCAACAGCCCATAGTACCGCATCGTTGGAGCCGGACTTGCACCCTGCAAACAACGGCTCAGCGAGAGCCAAACCCGTATAGCGCACTGGGTCTTTCCCCAGCTGTTGTTTGCAGGGAAAGACGGAGACTAATCAGCGGAGGAGTTTTGCAAGTTTGCGCCCCACCGCTCCTCGACGTTGCCGAATTTCCAGAATGCGACCGAGCCGATCCACATCACGATGAAAAGCCCGACAATACCGAAACCCACATAGTCGAGATTGATGCTCGCGATTGCTCCGATCGGACCGGACTCGATCTTCAGCCGATCGGCCAGCACGCCGACCAACTCAATCACGCCGATGACGAGCGCAACGACGACCGACAGTGAAGTGATCGTCATGTTGTAAAAGACCTTGCGGACCGGCTTGGAAAACGCCCAGCCGTAGGCGAAGTTCATAAAGCAGCCATCCATGGTGTCCCACAGGCTCATGCCCGCGGTGAAGAGGATCGGCAACGTGAGCACCGCATACCATGGCAACGCTACGGCCGCTGCACCGCCGGCCAGAATCAACAGGCTGATTTCGGTTGCGGTGTCGAATCCCAGCCCGAACAGCACGCCAACCGGATAGATATGCCACGGCTTGCGGACGGCCTTGGTGAGTCCGCCGAGGAATCGGTTCAGCCCGCCCCGATTACTAAGCTTGGCCTCCAGCGCTGCTTCGTCGAAATGCCCTTCTTTCATTCGGCGAAATACCTTGACGATGCCGATGAGGGTCACGAGATTGAGCACACCGAGGATGACCAGGAATACACCGCTGACCGATGGGCCGATCAGTCCGGTGACCGTATGCAAGGTGGAGCTTCCGGATTCGACAGAGCCGACAAGAGAACGCACGCCGATCGTGAGCAGCACGCACAACCCGAAAACGATCGTCGAATGACCGAGTGAGAACCAGAAGCCGACTGAGACCGGCCGCTGACCATCTTCCATCAGTTTGCGCGTGGTGTTGTCAATCGCCGCGATGTGATCGGCGTCGAAAGCGTGCCGCATGCCAAGCACATAGGCGGTGATGCCGAGTCCAACCCCGAAGATCAGCGTGCGACCGCCCGCGTCTTGCCCCATTGCGTACTGCGAAGGCGCGACGACACCGATCAGCAATCCGAAGCCGACCACATGCAACGCAACAATCACCGCGCCCATCCCAAAGATGCGGGTGCGCTCGGCTGGCGTTAGCGATTTGCGGAACTTGGAGAATTCGGATTTGGTAGCGGTAGAACCGGCCATTCCGGACTCCTTCGCGGTCGATGATCGGACAACCCCTGAAGCCTAATGCCATCAGATGGCATTAATCAACGTGGGTTGATCCGTCAGTAACGAGCCGTTCAGCTGATCTAGCAATTGCGCCAAGTTGGTAGGCGTTTATCGAAAAACGCGCTGACCCCTTCGACGCGATCTTCGCTGGCATACACCGCGTCGCGAGCATGCTTGGTGATTTCCCAAGCGCTTGGATCATCGGCAGCAACATAAGAGTGGATGGCTTGCAGGCTGAGCGATACCGCAACCGGTCCGTTCAGACAGATCCGCTCAGCGAGGTCTGCGGCGACGCTCAGCGCATCGCCCTCGCGGACAACTTGATTGACGAATCCGAAATGGGCTGCGCGAGCGGCGCTGATTGAGTCACCGACGATAATCAGCTCGCTCGCGATATTGAGCGGCAAGGCGCGCGGGCCCCGGAAAAGTCCAGCACAGGCCGGAACAAGGCCACGTTTGACCTCCGGCAATCCGAACACAGCCTTCTCTCCGGCGATGATCAAATCGCACGCCATGGCGATTTCCATTCCCCCACCAAGCGCAAGACCTTCGACCGCGGCGATAAGGGGCTTGGTCCGCTTGCGGCGGATGATGCCGTATTCACCGCCGCGCTCGGTGTAATAGTCGCCCTCAGCGCTCAGATCACTGCCAGCGCAGAAGGCAACCGGTCCACCGGCGAGGATCCCGGCCCAAAAGCCTTGATCATCCTCAAGAGTGTTGAACGCATCGTCGAGCGCATCAGCGGTCGCTCGGTCGATGGCGTTTCGCTTGGCGGGCCGATTGATCGTAATGATCATGACGCGCCCGACTTGCTCGGTCAATACCAATTCGGTGCTCATCGCTCGACCGTACCTTCCAGTTCGCTGCGCAAGGCCCAGGTCCTTTTCAGTCAGTGCGTGGCAGACGGATCTGGCTGTTGTACTCGTACAACTAATCGTGGTTTGTCACTGTTTGGAAAGTCCGGAGCAAGCTGCGCCCACATGGTGTCGATCATCGGCTGAAGGAACAGCTGTCCAAGCTGACGCACCATCAGCCCGATCACCTGACTGGATTCGCGCGGCACAGTTGATGCAGCTCCGACCTCCCGCAGTGCGGCCACCTGCCCGGCGGCCAGCTCGGTGAGCATGTCGAGCACGCCGCCACGATGCCCAGTCTGGTCAAGCAGGGCCCGCCTGAGGTAACCGATCACGGCGGGATTGTCGGCAAGCATCTGAGCAACCGCTGCGTCGCGAGCTGCTGCAAGATCGGCCGGCGCTAAGTCGAGCGGCACTCGATCGATCGCTGCGACAAATAGATCCACCACTCGTTGTTCGACTGATTTACGTAGGCCGTCCTTGGTGGAGAAGTGATGCACCACTAAACCGACGGTGACGCTCGCAGTGGCAGCGATCGCCCGCATAGAGATCGCGTCCTCGCCGTATTTTGCCCAGAGTTCGAGTGCCGAATTGCGGATCCGCGCCTTTGCAGTTAGATCCTCATCGACATGCTTCGAGAGCTCGTTGGTAGGCGCCATCCTGGTACCTCCGTAGACCGCAGTTTCACTCGCCGAAACGAATGGTACTGAGAAAGGGTAATTTGTACGCTTGCAAAGAATACTATACATCTGTACAGTGTCGCGAAACGAAAGGAACCACGCTGATGCATGAAGCAGTCATCATCGACGCCGTCCGGACACCGGTTGGTCGTCGCGGCGGTGTTCTCAGTTCATGGCACCCAGCAGATCTGCTCGGTCATACGCTTCGACACCTCGTCGATCAGAGCGGCGTGGACCCGTCGTCGATCGACGACGTCATTGCTGGCTGCGTAATGCAGCACGAGCAGCAGTCCTCGAACATCGCCCGGCATGCTGTTCTTTCGGCCGGTCTGCCTGAATCGGTCCCCGGCGTGACCGTCGATCGCCAATGCGGCTCAGGTCAGCAGGCGATCAATTTCGCTGCCCAAGGTGTGATGGCCGGGGTTTATCAATTGGCAATCGCCTGCGGCGTGGAGTCGATGTCGCAAGTACCCCTGCCCACAGCATTTCAACCGGGCGCACCGCTCGGCCCGCAATACGGGCCCCTCGAACTGCAACGGTACGACGGCCAGCTCATGGCACAAGGACCGAGCTCGGAACTGATGAATGAGCGCTTCGAACTCACCCGAGAGCAACTCGACACCTTCAGCGCACGGAGCCACCAGCGCGCCCTCGCTGCCACAGCCGCCGGAGCTTTCCAGCACCAGATGGTGCCCATCACCACCGATCCATATGCACTGTTTGATGAACAAATCACTGCCGACGAAGGCATTCGCGCGACGATCGACCCAGTCAAGATGGCCAGTCTCCAAGCGGTATTCGCCGATCATGGACGGACGACAGCTGCGAATTCCTCGCAGCTCAGCGATGGCGCAGCAGCCCTGCTGATCGCGGACCGTACCTACGCCGAAGAACACAATCTCGTTCCGAGGGCACGGTTTCGGGCCATGACCGTGGCCGCGGCAGATCCCAAGATTCAGTTCACTGCCGTCATCGACGCCACCCGTAAAGCACTTAAGGTCGCCGGACTTGATATTTGCGACATCGATCTTTTCGAAGTGAACGAGGCGTTCGCAGGAGTACCACTGATGGTTGCACAGGAATTCGGAATCCCTGAGGAGAAGCTCAACGTCAATGGCGGCTCGGTCGCCATCGGTCACCCACTCGGTTCCACAGGCGTCCGAATGCTCACCGATCTGCTCTGCGAACTCGAACGGACCGGCAAACGAATCGGGCTGCAGACGATCTGCGAGGCCCACGGCACGGCAAATACCACCATCATCGAACGGATCTGAGGATCATCATGCCCGAAACGACCATCGTCAAAGGTCTGCCCTCGACCCACAACGACAGCTACCAACTCAACACGACGACGATGATCCGGCATGCAGCACGGACCTATCCCGAGCAGGAGATTATCTTCCGTACATCAGGGGGCGGCTGGGACCGTTACACCTATGCGGATTCGTACACGCGGATGCGCAAAGCAGCCAATGCACTGCGGGCTCTTGGCATCTCCCCAGGCGATGTGGTCGGCATCTTGGACTGGAACAGTCGGCGTCACTTCGAGCTTTACTGGGCGATTCCCGGTTTGGCCGCCGTCATGTTGCAGATGAATCTGCGATTGGCGCCCGAGGACCTCGGTTACGTCACCGACCACAGCGGTGCCTCATGGATCCTGGTCGACCAGACGCTACTATCAGTTGCAGAATCGATCGCGCCGTACGCGCCGCAGATCAAGGGCTGGATCGTGATGAGCGACCTGCCGCTGTCGGAAATCAAAACAACACTGCCCAACGTTCACCACTTCGAGGACCTAGTTGCCGCGGCCGATGACCACATCGACTGGCCGATTATCGACGAGACATCGGCCTACAGCGCCTGTTACACCACCGGCACAACCGGCCGTCCCAAAGGCATCTATTACTCCCACCGAGGCATGTACCTTCACACCCTAGCCATGGTTGGTCAGGTCGGGATGACCAGTGACGACACCGCCATGCTGATCACGCCGATGTTCCACGGCCAATCTTGGGGGGTCCCGCAAGCCGCGGTCCAGGCGATGTGCAAGATCATCCTTCCCGGGCGCTACGTAGCGGAGGACACCTCGATCCTGGTGGATGCGATGATCGCAGAATCTGTCACCGTCGCCAATGGAGCTCCCGCGATCTTCGGCCCGATGCTGGAATACATCAAAACTCTCGATGCCAAACCCGATTTCAGTCGGGCGAGGCTCCTAAGCGGGGCAACTGAGCCGCCGCTGAGCCTCATGCGAGGATTTCACGACCTCACCGGTGCTGACGTAATCCACGCCTATGGCGCAACCGAGACCACACCCATGGTGACGATCAACAAGGGCATCAAACCGTCCTTGCGCGACGAGCTCACCGAAGAACAAAAGTGGGACCGGAAACGCTCGCAGGGTCTCCTGCTGTCGGGGGTCGATTTCAGGCTTGTTGACAGCGCCGGCGACGATGTGC
>JBDTCL010000328.1:0-4666 GCA_039923595.1 Antricoccus sp.
AATCGTTGCTGGGCCCAGCGGTGCGGCGTTCGTCAACAGCACCGGCACCGCGCAATTAGCGACTGCGGGAACCGGCGATGTACTGAGCGGCATCATCGGCGCCTTGGTCGCCTCCGGGCAGTCAGCGATGTTGGCCGGTGCCATGGGTGCGCACCTGCACGGACTTCTCGCCGAGCAGGCGATCGGTCCTATCGTTGCTACCGATCTGATCAGTGGGCTTCGAGCGCTGTGGTGTCGATTACAGACCAACTAACGCTTCAAATAACCGCTCGGACACCTCAGACGGGCACGGATTCTGGCTCGGGCTCACGGCTCAATTCAGTCTTTTGCAGCGAGGCCAAGAGTTTGGTTCCTTCAATATCCACATCGGGGAGCACGCGATCGATCACCTTCGGCAGGAACCAGCCAGCCTTACCGAACAAATACATCGCGGCCGGAACAAGTGTCATGCGCACAACGAAGGCGTCGATAAGGACGCCGATACCCAACGAAAATCCGATTGAGGCGATGATTGTGTCGGGAGCAAAAATGAACCCCGCGAAGACTGAAAACATGATAATCGCTGCAGCGCTGACAACTCTCGAACCGGCACTGAAGCCGCGTACGACAGCCGTCCGTGGGTCCGCGCCATGCGCGTACGACTCGCGCATCCCAGAGACCAAAAACATTTCGTAATCCATCGCCAGGCCGAACAAAATTCCGACCAGCAGGACTGGAAGAAAGCTAATAATCGGCGACGGTGTGTCGACGCCAAAGATGCCGCTGAGCCAGCCCCACTGATAGACCGCAACCACAGCGCCAAAAGCTGCAGCCACACTCAATAAGAAACCGATCACGGCCTTGATGGGAACCACGATGGATCGGAAGACCAGCAGTAACAGAATGATTGCAAGACCCACCACAATTGCAAGATAGACCGGCAGCGCATCGGCAAGCTTATGCGAGATATCGATCTGTACTGCAGTGATTCCAGTGACGGCAAGATTTGCGCCGTTGACTTTGGCTAAGGAAGTTGTCTCAGCGTTGAGATCGTGAACGAGCGTAGTCGTCCGCTCATCAGTAGGTCCGGTTTTTGGTATCACTTGAATGACAAAGAACGTACCGTCGGCGGTTCCTGCAACCGCTTTCGCGTCCGCAACATTTTTGACGTTGCTAATCGCATCAACGTATGGCTTTAGCAGAATCTGCACCTCTGCTTGCCGTTGGGCGAGTGCGATCAGTTCAGGAGTGGCAATCGCCGCGAGCTGCGGATTGGCCTGTGCCTGTTGTTGTAGCTGTTGTTGGAGTTGGCTGTCGATCTGGGCTTTTGTGGCCGGATCGAGGGTAAGTGGACTTTTCGGTTCCACCGTGACGATCAGCGGATTGCTGCTGCCATCGCCGAAGCCTTCTGCAAGCAGGTCGTATGCCTGGCGCTTGGTGGTGTCAGGCGCGGCAGTTGCATCAGTGGGTAGCCCAAGACGAAGCGAAAACGCTGGAATCGCAATGGTGCCCAAGGCAAGAATGCCGACGATGAGCACGACGATCGGGCGGCCAACGACCATTTTGATCCAGCGATTTGGCGCCGCAGCCTCCGTCACTGGTTGATTAGCCCCAAGGTTCTCACCTAGTGCCGCGCGCTCGGACTTGGGCAGAACTCTAAGCCCGGTATAGCTCAATAGCGCTGGGACCAAGGTGAGCGCGATGAGCACCGCAACGGCGACGGTTGCCGCCGACCCGAGCCCCATCACCGATAGGAACGGAATCCCCACCACAGTGAGCCCGACCAAGGCAATCACCACCGTCAGCCCGGCAAACAGAACCGCCGTACCAGCGGTCCCAGTCGCGCGAGCGATCGACTCGTCCATGGCACGACCTCGTCGCAGCAGATCGCGATGCTTGGAAACGATGAAGAGGGCGTAATCGATACCCACTGCAAGGCCGAGCATCAGCGCCAGGATCGGCGCAGTGTTTGACATGTCGACAAAAGCGGCAACTGTCAGAATGCCTGATAGCCCGATACCGATGCCAATCAGTGCAGTAAGCATCGGTAGACCCGCGGCGATCAGCGAGCTGAACGTAATAAACAGTACGACAAGCGCAACCAGCGCACCAATTCCTTCGGTCGAACCGATTGACGGCGCTTGTTTCACAGCGCCACCTCCGAGTTCTACCTGCAGCGAATCGGGATGGTTCGCCTGAGTGAGCTTGAGGATCTTGTCCTGCGTCGCCACTGGTATTTCGCTGATTTGTCCGGCGAAATTGATAGTGATGTAACCAATGCGACCATTTTTGGATATAGATTGCCCTGGGATGGGGGCCTGTACGGAGGTCACTTTGTCCAGGCCTTTGGTCCCGTTGACCATGGCCTCGATCGCATTCTGGTAGGCCGGTTGTGCCAGAGTCTTACCCTCCGGTGCCGCGACCACAATCTTGCCGCTGGTCCCACCGGCCCTCGGGATCTTCTTATTCAGCTGGTCAAGTGCTATCTGCGATTTCATGCCCGGAATTGAAAAGGTCGAGGTGAGGGTCGCATTCGCGGTAACCGCTGTCGTGCCGAGGCCTGCCAGGATCACCAGCCAAGTGATCAAGACCCATCGCCGGTTGCGCACTGAGAAATGTCCGAGCCGATAAAGCAGTGTTGCCATGCGAGATCTCCTGAGAAAGTGGTAGCGAGCCGCAGCACTGCGGACAGATTGGTCGGGGTTTTGCCGAAAACTAGGTGCGTGAGCGCAGCTGATCAAGCCAAGACAGGTCGATAAGTGCGACATGATCGGTGATAAGGGTAAGCAAATCAGCAATCTCGCCGTCACGATTGTGCTTGACCCAATGCAAGATGCAGGTATGAATGCAGTTCGCGATCGCACCGATCGCAACACGCAAGGTGAGGTTCTCCGGGGATACACCGAGCTCGATTGCGATCGGCTCGATAGCTCGCTCGACGTTCGCGAGATCACCGGCACGCAGGTACGCCTCAAGCTCTGGCTCATCCTGCATCAGTTCAGCGAGCTCAGTGCAGACGATCCAGAAACGTTCAGGAGCGCCGCGCAACATCCGTTGTACCGCCGTGATCGACGATGCCTCGGAATAGGCAGTAAAACCAGATGACTCGGCGATGATGACATCGGAGTTGCTTTGCGCTGCACTGGCAAGACATTCAGCCTTGTTGGCAAAATAGTTAGAGAATGTTCTGCGGGAGACGCCAGCAGCATCGGCGATGTCTGAGACTGTTACCGACGAATAGCCTCGCTGGAGGCACAACTCGATAGCTTTCTCCGCGAGGATCGCGCGGGTTGTCGCCTTTTTGCGCTCGCGACGTCCCGCGGAGGTACGAGTGTACTCAGTGAGCGCGGTCATTGGTTCAGATTAGGCGCGAGATTGCACACTGCGCAAGATTGCGCAGATGCAATGAGTCACTATGCGGTCAGGCCGCTACGATAAGTTAGTGACCGACGTGAATCCGCGACTTGTGATCGACGTCGATGCAATCGCTAACAATGTAGCCGTGCTTCGGGCGCGCACCGGCACCGCGCTGATGGCTGTGGTGAAGGGAAATGCCTACGGGCACGGTCTGATACCAGCAGCTCGGGCCGCTCTCGCGGGAGGCGCAGATGCACTCGGCGTTGCAGCGATGGCCGAAGCGCTACGACTGCGAGAGGCGTTTGGCAAGTCGCGCATCTTTACCTGGCTTTATGCTCCGGGGGCAGACTTCAGATCTGCCAGCCGAGCCGATCTTGAGCTCGGAGCATCCGCGCCTTGGGCCATCGATCAGATTGAGCGAGCAGCGACTGACACCGGGAAAATCGTCCGAGTGCATCTTGAGGCTGATACCGGCCTCGGACGAGCCGGCGCAATGCCCGCGGACTGGTTAGCGCTAGTCAACGCAGCCGCAGCCGCTGCGGCCCGCGGAACCATTAGCGTCGTCGGCGTATGGAGCCATTTCGCGTGTGCCGATTCACCGGGGGACCCGACCATCGCTGTGCAGCGCGAGGCGTTGATACATGCCGCAGCAAAAGCGCGCGCTAACGGACTGACCGAATTCAGCGTGCACCTGGCCAATTCCGCGGCTGCGCTCAACGATCGACGCTCCACATTTGACATGGTGCGAACCGGAGTCGCGATCTACGGGCTCGATCCGCTCGGTGGCGATCCGCGATTGCTCGGTCTGCATCCGGCGATGCGGGTCGAGGTCCCCATTGCGTTGGTGAAACGGGTTCCGGCGGGCACCGGAGTTTCGTACGGGCATACCTATGTCACCGCACGCGAATGCACCCTGGCCCTAGTACCGGTGGGCTATGCCGACGGCATACCTCGCAGTGCGAGCGGAGTGGCGCCGGTGAGCATCAATGGGCGCCGCTACACCATTAGCGGTCGTGTTTGCATGGATCAGTTTGTGGTGGATGTCGGCGATGATCCGGTACAGGCTGGTGATGTGGCCGTACTGTGGGCTGACGGCTCGGATGCAACGCCCACTGTTCAGAATTGGGCCGACGCCACCGGTACCATCCATTACGAACTGGTCACCGGCATCGGTGGTCGTTTCGTCCATCACTACATAGGCGGAGAAATCGTTGCCCGAGATTAGCGGTCTGTTGCGGTTTGCGCGAGGAGCGGGAATAGCAGCCGGCAGTATTGCTGGAGCAATCGGCGCGCTGAACGCGGTTCGTGTCACTGCCGAACATAAAGCTGT
>JBDTCL010000329.1:0-4851 GCA_039923595.1 Antricoccus sp.
GACGCAGGATCACAAAGATGCGGTCGCTGCGTTCCCCGAGCGTCGCACGCCGGTTTTCTATGACAAATAGTAGCCGCTTGGCGCTGACCTGACCGCGTCTAGGAAAATGCGGTACCGTACCGTTTCGTTCCAGTAAGACCCACGACGCCGTGGCCACGTTACACCCCCCGAGTGTGCGGTCTGCGGCGATGTCGGTGGTATGTCGCCAAAAGGAGCGCGCTCATGGGCCGCAGCACCAAAGCTTTCACGATGAAGCACACCGGTCGGCAGGTCCGGTGGGCGACAGCCGCCCTGACGGTCGGCGGCATGGTGCTCGCCTGGTCATCCCCCGCGGACGCAGCCGAAGCGCCGGTGGGGTTGGGCACCGCGGCCAGCTACTCGGTATTGGCCGGGACAACGGTCACCAACACCGGCCCGAGCAAACTCAGCGGCGATCTGGGCGTCAGCCCCGGCACCGCTATCACCGGCTTCGGCACCGGCAATGGCACCGCCGCCGGCGCCACTCACGCCGGGGACGCTGCCGCCCTACAGGCCCAAAAAGATTTAGTGACTGCGTACGACGACGCGGCCGGACGGGCGCCCACTGCCCTTGTGGCCGGGGACCTGGTCGGCAAAACGCTCACCGCTGGGGTATACAAATCAACTGACTCACTGGCATTAAGCGGTACCCTAACGCTCGATGCGCAAGGTGATCCTAACGCGGTATTCATATTCCAGGTCGCCTCCACGCTGATCACCGCCTCATCAAGTCGCGTGAGCGTGCTCAACGGCGCGCAGGCCTGCAACGTGTACTGGCAGGTCGGCAGCTCAGCGACGCTGGGCACCACATCTACCTTCGTCGGCACAATTATGGCGTTGACCTCCATCTCGGTGACCACCGGCACTACGGTGGCCGGGCGGGCACTCGCGCGCAACGGCGCGGTCACCCTGGACAACAACACCTTCACCCCGGCCAACTGCGCGGCCACCCCACCGCCCATCCCAACCACCACCACACTGACTACGGCACCCAACCCAGCCACCACCGGCAGCACGGTGACCCTCACCGCCACGGTCACCGGCGAGAGCGAAAGCCCAATAACAACCGGCACGGTCGACTTCACCGACCAAGCCGGCACCGTACTAGGCACCGCGACACTGGATCAGACCGGACACGCCACTCTGAGCGTCCCAGCCAGCAGCGAAACGATCATCGCCAAATACAACGGCCACCTCAGCCTCACGACATCCTCGTCCGCGCCTATCGTCCTGAACACCACTCCCGCGCCGATCCCTGTCACTACCACCGGCAGCACCGCCCCGGTCACTACCACCACCAGCCCGACGCCGGTCACTCCGACCGAGGCCGCCGCCACCCTGAGCAGCGACACGCAGACGCTCGCCGCGACCGGCGTCCAACAAATCCCCGGCCTCGCGACGGGCGCAGCCGTCCTCATCCTCACCGGCCTCACCTGCCTATGGGCCACCCGATCACCCCGCCGCCGACGCCGCCACTGACCGCACCCGATCACGTAGTCGAACTGGTGACTTCTCTCAGAACCAACCCTTTGCAACTTTCAATTGTGAGACCCATGCGAGAGAATCGGGTCACGCGTTCTCCTGCCAGTCAGTCCACAGGACGCGATCTGTTGTTTAACGATCGCGCATTGACGCGCATTCGGCAACAAATTGAACAGCGTGACAGCGCGCGGGAACTGATCATGAATGGATCCTTCGTCGCAGACCTTTACCGCATTACGAACAACCACCGGCAACTTACGACGGAGATGAAAATGAGCGCACGTTCGGAGTGGCCATCAGGACCGGTCAGCTCCGTTGATCGCGCACGAAGGATTAGCGACCAAACCTGCACGATCTGAGTGAGTTTCCAATAGCGAATAGTGATGAGAACGCCATGGCAGCCCGGCATAGATGGGATTAAGTACACCGCTCACGGCTGATGGGATCGCCCCGACGTTATAGTGACGCCCATAAGCGGTTGCTTTTTATGGTGCGCAAGGTTCTGCGCACCATAAAGCAATCGCGTCGCTCACCTCGGCAAGATCGCTACGGATAAGGTGATATCACTTGCGCTGATTGCCCCGCGTCAGCACCGTTGCTCATCGCAATTCCGAGATCAGCAGTAGCCAACGCAGCGACCTCTTTGAGTCCGTCACCGACCATCGCAACGCGATGACCACCGGCCTTCGAATCTTCGACCACCCGCACCTTTCGCGCCGGCAGCAGTCGGCCAGAGCGATGACCGCAAATCGCGCAGTCCCATCCGACCGCGACTAACGTACCGGCAGCGCGACTTGGCATCTGAATACCCGCGCGTTGGCCGTGTTGTACGAGAAATTGACGCCGCCCGACGAAAGCCCGGTGACCGTCGACGATTGCGCTAGCGCCTAACCCATCAGCGGTTTGAAATTCGATCGATGCTTGATGACCTGCAGCTGCCTCGACGATCGAGCGCGCGATGGGGTGCTGGCTAACCGATTCCGCCGCTGCCACCGATTGCAGCTCTTTGGTCGCCGCTGAGACCTGGGTCAGTACGTCGATGCGGTATGTATCGGATTCGACCATCTTTTGGATGCCCGAATCTGACCCTCAATCCTGCGGAGCCGAGTGAGAACTGCAGCTCTGTCCGGCGCTTACCCAGGGGTGGTTCTTGCTTCCATAGCAGCGGCATACCCCTGGCTGTTTAACCTGCCAGATCCCGACTTCGAGTTACCGGGTATAGACGACTGTCTGCGGCATGATGTGTTCGGTCTTTCGCGCGAGGTTTATCCGTCGAGCGATGAGCAGCACCATCACGCCGCTAGCAACGCCGATCAGCACCTTTCCCTTGGGGGAGGATAAGAAGGTCTTGATTGACCGTTTACTGTCTTCGACGACACGCTTAGGATTCGCGCGCTCGACAAGCTGGTCCAGCGTGCCCGCCAGTGCTTCGCGGGTCCGATTGATGTCCCGCTGGATCTCCTCGGGATTACGTGTCACCTAGCTGCTCCTTAGACCGTTCAAACCGATGTATTGACACTAACCGTATCTGGTCGACCCTTTGACGGCCGCAGGTTCCGGCTACTGGGCCGCATAAAACGAATGCGGTCCGCGAGCTGGTTCGTTACGAACTTCCTCTCCTGCTCGAGTCTGTGCCCAATAGTTGACCCCGCCGACCCCCGAACTCCTATCAAACCGTCATCTCTCCTGTGGCTGGGAGTTAGCCCGCGCCCACGCAGGTAACCGTGCCGCGATTGCGCAATATCTCGGCATTTTCCACCGCTTCGAGCAGGTGCTGATCGAATTCGCCGCCGAGTACGCGGATTAGAACGAACGCGACCACACCGCATTATGCGCCGCTGCCAAGTCCGGTCGGGCCATCACCAACGAGGGCTAGCATCTGCAAACGACGTGCCGACCGTGACCGGACACTCGGCCCGATATGGCGCCAGCTGCCTTGTAGCGGCGCGCAGTCGACAACGCGGTTTATTCCTCCGCGATAGTCAGCAACACGCCTACGGCATGTTCGAACGTCGTCGGCCGCTGGGTGTGTGTATTCTCTTCTCGTGGCAGCGCAGATCTGATCTGATCTGTGCGGCCGCTCTGGTCTGGACGACGTCAAGCGATGCGCACCGTCTCGGTGATCACTCGCCGTTAATGCTCCTGGCTCGGAGCCGCACAACGAGTCCAACGATAACCGCGCGAGCCAGCAACGTGGTCATTGCTCGATCCGTCCAACCTCACTCTCGTAACGCCCAAACCGAAAAGTAATAGGATCCGCGACATGACCGAACCCGAGAATTCGTTGGAACGTAGCCGCACTGGGTGGGACCTCATGCTCGGTGTGCTTCTTGTACTTGGGGGGCTAAGCATCCTGGGCAACGTGGTGCTCGCCTCGGTTGTCTCGGTCCTATTCATTGGTTGGATCACGCTGTTTATGGGCGTCATCGGTCTGATTGGTGCTCTTTTTCAGATCGGCCGGCCAGGCTTTTGGCCAGCGGTCTTCAGCGGTGGCTTGCTGACGGTTTTGGGCATCATCTTTCTGCGCAATCCCGGAGCCTTACTAATCACCCTCACGCTGGTCACTGGCATGGTTTTCCTCGTTTCGGGCATCAGCCGGATCGCGAGCTCCGCTGTGTTCCCACAGGCTCGGATCCTGTTAATCCTCTCGGGTTTGGTATCAGCGGCATTCGGCGTCATCATCCTGTTCAACATCGTCGCCGCCTCGCGGGCGCTTCTCGGCACGCTGTTGGGCATCCAGTTGCTCCTGGACGGAATCACCATCGCGCTCGTCGGCCGAATCCGGGTGACCCGGTCGGCCAGCGACCGGACAACGGCCTAACCGTTCCTCAGCGCGCACACTGGCCAAGCAGATAGGCAACTAGCCTTCCGGCCAGCAGATCGATGGCGATCCGGACGATAAATCACTGGCAAGTCAGCACAGACCTATGCTGAGCGCCCCTGGCCCGTCTCATCGAACTTCTGCAACAGGCCGAAAGCGACGCGCGAGCTGCAACCTGGGAGCATCTTGACGAGATAGCCACCCGCTGAGTTGCGACCAGATCTGCGCTCCGCGACGCGGCACCGACTCAGAGCGTCGAGTCCGCGTGCCGGCGCGTCACCCACCAGGCGTGCCCTCGACAACGCTGAGCGAGCAATCGGCGACCTACACCTCGCGGTACTGTCTGAGCAGTTGAGCCGCGCCAAAACGAGCCTAGCGCGTCGGGCTCGTCATCGAGCGTGCGAGCGGTGCTCACCGAGCAGTCTTCGACTGTCGCGCGGGCGGTTCGCGACGAGATGGCGTACCTCTTGAAACGCAACCCCCGCAAAGTTATCCGCGCATTGCTAATCGGCACGCTCTCGGGCGCCGCT
>JBDTCL010000330.1:0-6550 GCA_039923595.1 Antricoccus sp.
GGCGAGGCTGTGGCTGCCGCAGAACTGGGATATATGGCCGGAGCGGACCGCATCGAGGGCTGTCTTTTCGGCAACGGCGAGCGGACCGGCAACGTTTGCATCGTTACTCTCGGCATGAATCTGTTCAGCCAGGGCATCGATCCGATGATTGATTTCTCTGATATCGATGGAATTCGTCGCACTACGGAGTACTGCAATCAACTTCCCGTCAACGAACGCCACCCGTACGGCGGAGATTTGGTTTATACGGCGTTTTCCGGATCACATCAAGACGCCATCAAGAAGGGCTTCGAATGGATGGATCGCGATGCTGCGACGGTGTCTCAAACCGTCAACGACATTCCATGGGCAGTGCCTTATTTGCCGATCGACCCTAAAGACGTCGGTCGCACGTATGAGGCCGTCATCCGGGTCAACTCGCAGTCCGGCAAGGGCGGTGTCGCGTACATCATGAAATCCGAATATCAAATGGACTTCCCCCGGCGGTTGCAAATCGAATTCAGCGGGGTTGTCCAGCAGCACACCGATGCAGAAGGCGGCGAAGTTTCGCCCGACGCAATGTGGCGCATATTCAGCGACGAATATCTGCCGAGCGAGGACAATCATTGGGGCCGGTTCTCACTCATTGGGCACAACGCTAAAGCGAAGACCGGTGAAATGGACTCAATCGAGGTGGAAATCGATAACAACGGCGAGCGCCTTACACTCAGCGGTGAGGGAAATGGCCCGATCAATGCCTTCTGTGACGCGATGAGTCAGCTCGACCTCAACGTCCGAGTTTTGGATTACGCCGAGCATGCGATGAGCGCTGGAGATGATGCACGCGCGGCGGCATACGTCGAATGTGAAGTCGGCGACGACACGGTGCTGTGGGGCGTTGGAATCGATCCGAATATCGTCACTGCTTCGCTCAAAGCAATCATCTCCGCGGTGAACCGCACTCGACCGCGAGGCTAGTTAGCTCAAAAAGTGAGCAACTCGTTGCGGCCACTCGGCGCGTTGGACCTGGTCACCCGCGAGCGAGATCTCGCTCTTGTCGATCAGGTCTCGCAACAGCTCTGCGGTAATTAGCGGATGGCCTAGATCATCAGTCCACGCAAGGATAAGCGTGGGTGCGGTGATCCGGGCGATCTGCGGAGGTTCGGGAAGATCGGTTATTGCCGCACCCCGCATGGCAGAGGCGCCGACCCCGTCCGCGAAGTCCGGGACGAGTTCCATGTCGCCTAGTGCCGGTGGTTTCGGCAGATTTTTTGATGCTTCAATCAGCCGTCCGAGACCATACGTATCGATAAGATCTGCAGCAGCGCGATTTGCCTCAGCGTTGGCGATCCGGCCCGACCATGCCGTAGGCGGAATGACTAGGACAAGCCGACGAAACCGGTCGGGCCGCTTCGTAGCGGCATGCAGGATCGTGCCGCAGCCCATCGATGCGCCGATGGCATCCACGGGTTCATCAGGACTGACGTGATCGATCAACGCCAGCAGATCATCACCAAGACTCGCCCAGGTGTAATCACTCTGCTCTGGGCGCCCGGTCGACAAACCGTGCCCGCGTGCGTCATAGGCCACCACCCGGTGGTTCGGTTCCAATGCCGGCACGAACGAGGAGCCCGTACGTTCATCACCCCGCCGGCTCTGGCTCAGACCATGAAGTGCCATGACGGTCGATCCCGAGCCGCTCTCTGAATAGTCCAGTAATGCTCCGTCAACTTCGAACGATGGCATCAGCATCTCCCTCGATAGATCCAGTCCGACGCGGTCGACCCCGTCGGTTCTCGGCTTCGTATTACACAAGGCCCCGCAGGTCTAACATCGATAGGACACCTGATGTGAAGGAGCTTGCCATGACCGAACCTAAGCCTCTCAAACGTGGCTTTCAACAAATGTGCGATGAGGCAATGGCTGAGGTGGAAACACTTAGCGTTGCAGATGCTGCGGCTAAGTTCGATGATCCCGACGTGCTTTTCGTCGACATCCGCGACCCACGAGAGTTAGACCGAGAAGGCCAGATCCCCGGAGCGTTTAACGCAAACCGGGGAATGCTGGAATTTTGGGTCGATCCAGACTCTCCGTACTATCACGAAGAACTTGGCCAGGGCAAAGAGATGATTCTTTACTGCGCCGGCGGTCTGCGATCAGCATTAGCCACCAAGACCCTGCAGGATATGGGCGTGCCCAACGTGAAACATATCGGCGGTGGCTTCGGTGCCTGGAAAGCAGCAGATAAGCCGACAGGCGAGCGCGAGAGGCGACAACGAGGCTGAATTCGTGGCCGGGCTTTCGCTCACTTTCACGCACCCACCCGACACTAAATTGAGCGCTCAATTTGTGCTCGCGCCGATGACCCGCCAGGTGCTCAGCGACGAGCGCGTCAGTCGCATTCTCACAACTAAACCAATCCGCACCTGCTGATC
This sequence comes from Antricoccus sp., assembly GCA_039923595.1. Lineage (GTDB taxonomy): Bacteria > Actinomycetota > Actinomycetes > Mycobacteriales > Antricoccaceae > Antricoccus. The sequence continues at coordinate 2,415 of JBDTCL010000330.1, forward strand.
GCTCCGAATTGCATAAGGGATAAAGATGACCGGCGTGTTTCGCCAATCCCGCCACAGTTGGGAATGGGTGTCATGCTTGTGACAACCGGGGGCCCAACTGCGACTGAGAAAGCTTGCGAATGCATGCCGGTCATCGGCACCATTTAAAGATGATTTGCTAGGCACTAGGGGGCAAAGTGACGAGAGTGAAGAGTTCACGAACGGCTGCCGCGGCGCTCGGCGTAGCGGCGATCAGTGCGATGACCTTGTCGATGAGTGGCATTGCGTCGGCGGATACTGCTACTGGCACGTCATACCAGGCAGACTTGGTGCAGCTAAATAACTCCGGTGCCTCAGGCGCCATTATCGTGCAGCTAGATGGCAATCAGGCGACTGTGACGCAACGGGTGAGCGGCTTAGCCGCGACTCTCACCGGTTCGCCGTACCCGCACCTACAACAGATTTATATAGACGGTCAGGGTAAATGTCCGACTGCGAGCTCAGATACCGGCCAAGACGGCGTTGTTGACACAGCGGACGGCCAGCTCACCTATGGTGCCGTGGGTAGCACACTTTCGATGACCGGCGACACCACCGCGGCGGCAGCGACCAATGTCGCCACCGCGCCCACCGGCTCTGGTTGGAATTACTCCCGCACCATCACCCTTGACCCGCAAAGCCTGGCATCGATCAAGGCGGGCACTGCTGTGGTCGTTGTCCGAGGATTAGACCCGACGAGTATGAGCGCGTCCGCGCAAGCGGCAAAGAGTGCGATGGACCCCGCGCTTGCCTTGACGACGACCGCACCTGCTCTTTGCGGCACGCTCATCGCCAGCCAAGTGAGCACGACTCCTAAAGCTTCCCCGAACACCGGCGGCGGAAGCACAGCAGGTATCGAAGACAGCGGCCTCTTTGCGGTCGGCGGCGGGCTGCTCGTCGCAGCAGCCGGATTCGCCTTCGGCGGACGTCGACGCTACTGGCGAGGCTGAGTTCCAGATGGCTAAGCATCTCAGATCCTCGATACTCGCGAATGGCGGCGACGCAGAAGTGCTCGCCGTGCGAGCGCAGCATGAATCGGCTGAACGCGGGCTCAAACATCGGCAGCTCCCGAGCCATCGCAAACGGTCGCTTGTCCTCTCGGCGGCCGCGCTGTTAGCTATCGCTGGGATCACCAGCGTGAGCGTGGCGGCGGGTTCGCAAGAGCAAGCGCCCACCCCGACAGCTGCTGCCGCTTTAGGCCGTACAGCTGACGGCAGTAGCGGATCCAGCGCGAAGCCAGCAGCCTCGAGCTCCGCTAGTGCTAGTGCTAGTGCTAGTGCTAGTGCTAGTGCTAGTGCGGTTGTACCTGCGCCTGCTGTTGCCGCAACACTCACCTTGCCTGCGGCCACACCGACCCATCTCGATGTACCGTCGATTGGCGTCAGCTCCGACCTGTTGCAACTCGGAACGAACCCGGACGGTACCGCGCAGGTGCCGCCGCTCGGCAAGAACTCACAAGCGGGCTGGTACACCGGATCACCCACTCCAGGCCAACTTGGCCCTTCGGTCATCTTCGGTCATGTTGATTCCAAATCGTACGGCCCGGGCGTGTTTTTCAAGCTCGGCGCACTGACTCCTGGTGAACAGATCTCAATCAGCAGAGCTGACGGAACGGTCGCGATCTTCACCATCGACAAGGTCGTTCAATACCCCAAGGATCAGTTTCCGACGATCGATGTTTATGGCAACACCGATCACGCGGCGTTGAGGTTGGTCACGTGCGGTGGTCCGTTTGATTACAGCGCGAGCAGCTACGAAGACAACATCGTCGCGTTCGCGTCGCTCACCTCGATCAAAGGCTAATTTGCTCCCGCACAGTGCGAAGCGCTCAGCGAAACTGCGAAAAATCTGCCGGCCGCTTTTCTGCAAATGCCGCCGCACCCTCTTTGGCCTCGTCAGTTTCACTGAATAGGTCAAGACCATCAAAGGCAAGGCGGCCAATCGCGCCAAGATGGTCGCTGTCTGCGTTGAAGGAATGCTTCAAGAATTTCAATGCCGTGGGTGAGTACGATGCAATCTTGCGCGCATACTCACGTGCCTTGTTCAACAACTCCCAGGCAGGGACGACGTCGTTGACCAGGCCCCAGCGTTCAGCGGTGCCGGCGTCATATTGATCAAGCAAGAACCAGATTTGACGCGCTCGTTTCTCACCAACGACGCGCGCGAGATATGCCGAACCGTAGCCCGCATCAAACGATCCCACCCTGGGACCAGATTGACCAAACTTCGCTGTTTCAGCGGCAATGCTGAGATCGCAAAGCACATGAAGCACGTGACCGCCGCCAATTGCGAATCCATTTACCGCGGCGATCACTGGTTTGGGTATTTCACGAATGATCGCGTGCAGCCGCTCAATCTCAAAAGTGCCCCATTCGGTTTCGCCGTAATGACCGGTTTCGGCACGCAGCTTGACATCTCCGCCGGTGCAGAATGCTCGGTCGCCAGCGCCAGTGAGGATGACAGCAGCCACCGCAGAGTTCGTCCAAGCATGTTTAAATGCGCTAATGAGCTCATCGACAGTGCGGCCGCGAAATGAGTTCATCCGGTCTGGTCGATTGATCGTGATGATGGCGAATGCGTTTTCTTCAACCACGTAGGTGATATCGGTGTATTCGTCCGGTGTAATCATGACTAACTCCCTCGTTATATTGCATTTCTTTGACGATCGTAACGGTCTCGTGTCATGATTTCGATGTGAAACTTGACGCATCTGCGCCCGTCGCCCTGATCACCGGAGCTGGCAGAGGGGTCGGCGCAGATGTGTCCCGATTACTTGCGCGCAATGGCTATCGGGTCGCACTGAGCGCGCGCAGCTCGGATCAGCTGCATCAGACGGCGCAGTCGTGTGATGGTGAAACTCTCGTCATCGCTGGGGACATCACCTCGGCAGGTTTTGTCGATGAGCTCTTTGACGAAATCGAGCAGACATGGGCTCCCGTTGAGGCACTGGTCGTCAACGCGGGCGCAGGCAGCTCCGCTCCCCTCGCTGCCACGACTGATGAAGACTGGCAGCAGGCGCTCGATCTCAACCTCACCGCACCGTTCCGATGTATCCGCCGCGCGATACCGCACATGATCGAGGCGAAGTACGGCCGGGTTGTCGCGATCGGTTCGACGGCGTCAAAGATTGGCGAGCCATACATCGCGGCGTACACCGCCAGCAAGCATGGGTTGCTCGGGCTGGTGCGCTCTGCCGCCGCAGAGGTCGCGCGCCACGGTGTCACCGTCAATGCCATTTGTCCTGGCTATATCGACAGTCCGATGACCGACCAGACGGTAGCGTCTATCGCAGAGAAGACCGGACGTGATCCTGCTCAAGCCCGGGAGATAATTGAACGTAAACAACCCCACGGCAAGCTAATTGACCCGACCGAGGTCGCTGCGGCGGTGTGGATGTGCATCAGTAATGGCGCGATTAACGGTCAAGGCATCAACGTCGACGGAGGAACGGTCCAATCATGAGTGTGGAATTCATTAATCCGCCAGAGCTCGGCACGCCCAGCGGCTTCTCACATGCTGTCGTTGGCACCGGGCGCACTATTTTTCTCGCAGGACAGACATCGCTCGGACCGGAGGGGACGATCCGTGGAACCGGTGTCGTCGAGCAATTCGAGTACGCGATGAGCAGCCTGCTCGCGGCGTTAAGGGCGGCAGGCGGCGAACCTGAGCAGCTGACATCACTGACGGTGTACATCGTTGATATGGCTGATTACAAGTCGCATGGTCGTGAGATCGGTCGAGTCTGGAAGCGGCTTGTCGGGAGTAACTATCCAGCTATGGCTGGTATCGGCGTCAGCTGTCTGTGGGATGCCGAAGCACTTGTGGAAATCCAAGGCTTCGCGGTCATCGAATAGCCAGATCCTCGTAGTGCCAGTTCCCAGTGCCGTTAGGGCACAGGACTTAGGCCACTCAACACAGCCTGATTGGTGCGTCATGTATCAGCAGGCCGTACCCAATCCGCCAGGACGCGCCACGACTGGTTACCCCACGCATGCCGTCAAGAACGCCAAACGCACCCAAAGCGGCGGCGTACGGAGTGTCAAGGGACGCCGTTCCAAAAGTCCGCGCTGCTGACCAGCTTTCATGCTCGGCAAGGCGCCCAGCCAGCTGTGCACACC
>JBDTCL010000331.1:0-3894 GCA_039923595.1 Antricoccus sp.
GGCCGGCTGAAGATCTCGCTGCTGCTCAGAAATTGCGTCTTATCACCGCGCATACAGACGTGATTCACGCCCATGGGCTGCGTGCGGCGATGGTCGCGGTCGCCGCCAATGCCGGTCGATCAATCCCGCTCGTGGTGACCTTGCACAACATCGTTGATGTCCACAATCCGATACTTCGCCGGACCTATGCACTGATCGAAGGTGTCATCGCTCGCCGGGCCACCGTCGTGCTTGCTGCTTCGGAAGATCTTGCCGAGCGGGCTCGAGAAGTCGGCGGTCGTGCGGTGCTGACCCATCATGTGGCAGCGCCGCCAATGGCTGAGCCGAAACGCCAACGTGCTGAGCAGCGCCGGGCCCTAGAAGTTGCAACTGACCGACCGTTGTTGCTTTGCGTCGGCCGATTGCATCGACAAAAGGGTTATCAGACATTGCTCGAGGCGGCCGCTATCTGGCAGCCGCGCGCGGATCACCCGATGACCGTGATCGCTGGAGACGGACCACTGCGCGAAATGTTGACCGAACAGATTCGAGCCACCGGTGTTGATGTGCAGTTACTGGGCCGCCGCACCGATGTGGCAGATCTGCTGCAGGCGGCCGATCTTGTGGTGCTGCCGTCCATGTGGGAGGCCCGCGCATTAGTCGCTCAGGAGGCAATGCGTGCCGGGGTGCCACTGGTGTGTACCCGCACGGGAGGTTTGCCTGCTCTGGTGGGGGATGCGGCGAGTGTCGTACCCGTCGGTGATGCCGCAGCGCTCGCTGCGGCAGTAACGCAAATCCTTGATGATCCGCAGCGGGCCCGCGAGCTTGCTGAGGCCGGTCGGCTGCGCGCCGCTGAACTGGAGACCGAAGAAGACACCGCCAGCGAACTGATTGACGTGTATGACCGGTTACTCTCGGGCAAGCAGGTCGGGCAACTGTGAGCAAAAACCGCCTGACATGGGCAATCGTGGCGCTCTGTGCATTCGTCACGATTGTCGCGGTCGGCCGCACTGTTGCAGAGCCCACGCCCGGCGAGCCTGGCCGAGCGGCTCACGTTGTGCTCGTCGATGTGCCGTCATTGGACTGGTCAGACATCACCAACTCGAGCATGCCAAATCTCTATCAGGCCGCGCAGCAGGGTGCCACCGGTCTGCTCACCACCCGAGCCGCGCGGTCGGTCACCTGTCCGTGGGACGGCTGGCTGACCGTCGGTGCTGGGAATCGGGCCAGATACCCCTCGCCGATTCCCGAAGACCAATTACCGGCCCCAGCCGAGCTTCCAAACCCGACCCCGACTGCGTCACCGGCGCTGGCAATGGACGGTTGTCTTGGACAGATAGGTACGGTACCGACCACTAACGGCAGCAAGATTGCCGCAGCCGTGACCGAAAATAAGGGCCTGCCCTTCGGAGCGGTCCCAGGCGCTCTGGGCACGGCCGTATCCTGCACCACAGTGGTGGGCGATGGACCGGCCCTGGCTGTGGGTGCGCGCGGCGCCAAAGTCAGTGCTGCGGAGGCACCAAAAACGAGCGCGGGCTGGCAGCCGCTCATCGAACAATGCCCCCTCCTGCTCGCCACCGCAACTCCCGCGGAAGCGGCATCGTCAGCGAGTCTGGCTAGCCTTGATGCGACACTCGGCACCATCATCGACGGCGCCAAATCGGCCGGTGCCACGATCATCGTTGCGGGCATCTCCCAATCGCTATAGATGAGCTCAAAATTGAACGCCATCATTACCGTCGGTCCGGCACTCGCGCACAAAGAGCTAAGTTCGCCGTCGACCGGCCGCGCACCGTACATCCAAGATATCGATCTTGGACCCACCGCATTAGCGATTCTCGGCAAGAAGGCGCCGGCCAGTATGGTCGGTCAGCCGGCGACGACGGTGGCGCGGCAGGGTCAGTTAGCAGCGACCATCAGCTCATACAAAGAATCGAACTCCGCGGCGCAGGCGCATGTATGGATCGCCTCAAGGTTCTTCACGGTTATGTCGATCGTCGCTGCGCTTGCCATGCTCGGTTTGAGCATGGTCATCGTATTTCGGTGGCAACCGCGCCCAGTCATCATCGTCGCCGCGGTCGGCGCCGGGCTGCTGCCGACCGCGAGTCTGTTGGTGCATCTGGTGCCATGGTGGCGCGCGAGCAGTCCTGGAACAGCGATCATCGGCGCGACGGCCGGCGCCCTCATTGTGCTCACCGGTATTTCCTTCGCCGGTCCATGGCGTCGAAGTATCCTTGGTCCGCCCCTGGTCGCCGCAGCATTGACAACGGCGATTCTGACGATCGACGTGCTCACCGGCTCACACCTTCAGCTGAATTCTCCGCTCGGCTATGACGCGATTGTCGCTGGCCGGTTCTCCGGCTTTGGCAATTTGACATTCTCGATGTTTGCCGCGACCACGATGCTGCTGGTCGCGGCCGGCTGCCGACTTGCTGACGGCGCGAAGGCCCGAGTTTTTCTGATCGTCGGCTCATGCGCGATCGCGACGATCGCGCTCACTGGCGCGCCTGCGGCGGGTTCGGACTTCGGTGGAGTGATCTCCCTGGTGCCCGCCATGCTCATCCTCGCGTTGATCGCCGCCAATGTGCGGGTGTCCGCCACAAAGCTGATCCTGGGCTTGCTCGGCGGCGCAGTGGTCGTGATGGCGATTGCGTTCGCGGACTATTTGCGGCCAGCCGATAGTCAAACTCATCTGGGACGATTTGTCGGGCAACTACTCGATGGCAGCGCAAGGACGGTGATCAACCGCAAATTGCAAGCCAACCTGGGCCTGCTTACGAAGAGCGTTTTCACCCTGCTGACCATTCTGCTGATCGTGATGTTGATCGTCTTGCTACGAGATCGCCACCGCGCCGTCCAGCGGAGCATCAAGGTATACGAGCCGTACGCACTGGCCGCGGTGGTGTCAATCGCAATCGTCACCATTGTCGGCTTTGCGGTCAACGATTCCGGGGTGGCCCTGATCGGTGGGAGCACGGCCGTAGTTGTTCCGTTGCTACTTTGTATCGTGTCGCGGCATGCGCGCGACAATGAGTTGGTATCGTGAAGTCCCGTAGGTAATTCGCTACGGCCGCAGGAGTCGCTTTGCCGCAGTCCGTTCGTACCACCAAGCATATTTTCGTGACCGGTGGCGTAGCTTCGTCACTCGGCAAGGGTTTGACCGCGAGCAGTTTGGGTGCGTTACTCAAAGCGCGTGGACTTCAGGTCACCATGCAAAAACTCGACCCTTATCTCAATGTTGATCCGGGCACGATGAACCCGTTCCAGCACGGTGAGGTATTCGTCACCGATGATGGCGCGGAGACCGACCTGGATATCGGCCACTACGAACGTTTCCTTGACGTGAATCTGCGCGGATTCGCCAACGTAACCACCGGCCAGGTGTATTCGCGAGTGATCGCTAAGGAGCGCCGTGGGGAGTACCTCGGCGACACTGTTCAGGTGATCCCGCATATCACCAACGAGATTAAAGACCGGATCCTGGCGATGGCGCAGCCGGGGGAGGACCAAGACTTCATTGATGTGGTCATTACCGAGATCGGCGGTACGGTCGGCGACATCGAATCGCAACCGTTTATCGAGGCTGCACGGCAGATCCGCCACGACGCCGGCCGAGACAATTGCTTCTTCATTCACGTCTCGCTCGTGCCCTACCTCGCACCGAGCGGTGAGCTGAAAACCAAGCCCACTCAACACTCGGTAGCCGCATTGCGCAGTATCGGCATTCAGCCCGATGCGATCGTCTGCCGATCAGACCGCGAGTTGCCTGATTCGCTCAAACGCAAAATCAGTTTGATGTGCGACGTCGAATACGAAGCGGTGGTGGCGGCCGTCGATGCACCGAGCATCTATGACATTCCTAAGGTGCTGCACTCCGAAGGCCTCGATGCCTATGTGGTGCGGCGTCTCGGACTG
>JBDTCL010000332.1:0-6172 GCA_039923595.1 Antricoccus sp.
CTCGCGGACGGCGGGCGCTGAGCACTGCCATTTCGTTCTTGCTCCTACCGGGCGAAGAGTCAGCGTGGCACCGGGTGAGCTCTGATGAGCTGTGGTTTTGGCAGGGCGGCGGTGAGTTGGCGCTCCGATTGGGCGGTGATGGTGCTCGTCCGGAGCATGAATCGGTGACGGTGCTCGGACTCGGTGGCCAAGCACTCGTACCGGCCAATCACTGGCAGGCGGCCAAGCCAGCGACTGATCAGCCGGTAATCGTCGGCTGCGTCGTGAGCCCAGGTTTCGACTTCGCCGACTTCAGTCTGCAGTGACTGACCCCGTTGAGGTCGCGCGCCGCAGCTCACCTGCACAGAGGCTTAAGGCCACATTTGCTTCACTGAGCGCACCGTTCATGGTTGCGAAACCGTGGATCATCCGGTCGAAGCACACATAGGTCGTGGCAGTTCCGGCCGCAGCTAACGCGTCGGCATATGCCAGCCCCTCATCGCGCAGCGGATCGAAACCAGCAGTGATGACCAGCGCCCGCGGGAGGCCAGAGAGGTCGTGTGCGTGGATGGGCGATATATCAGGATTTCGGATGTCAGCATCACCGAGGTAGTGCTTTTCGAAGTAGCTCATGAGGTCACTCGTGAGCATGTACCCGCTGCCGTTCTCGATCACTGACTTTGTCGCGTGGGCGAAGTCAGTCGCCGGATAAATCAGCAGCTGCAACACCGGCTGCCAGTCGGCGCCATCGCGCAACTTCATCGCAATGACGGCAGCGAGGTTGCCGCCCGCGCTATCGCCACCGATCGCGATGCGGGTTGGATCGACCTTGAGCTCGCGGGCATTGTCGAAGATCCACCGGGTGGCCTCGAGGCAGTCCTCGAGCGGGATCGGAAACGGGTGCTCCGGAGCGAGCCGATAATCCACCGCGTAAACCGCACAGCCTGATTCGTTCGCCAATACGCGGCACATGACATCGTGACTATCGAGATCACCGATCACCCAGCCACCGCCGTGGTAATACACGAGGGCAGGTAATACCGCGCTGTCAGCCGAACCGATCGGGCGGTATTCACGCAGCGTGACCCCAGTACCAGCAGTAAGGTCGCGGGTATCCGCGACCTCGGGTGGCGGTGATTGCAGCAGGCGGCGACCACGGCGGTACCCCACCCGAGCTTCCGGTGGATCAAGTTCGTTCAGCGGCGGCAAGTCCGACAGCTTTGCCGCGTTAAGAATCAGTTCAGCTTCTGGATGCAACATATTGATCTCCTTGCCGAAGCAATCGGTGACTAGTGCGTAGTGGTGGTTCCCGAAACAAGATCTCGAATCAGTTGTACCGCGACGACGACTGCCGCCAGATCACTGGTCTCTGAAGAAATGATCTCGTCGAGCATGACCAACGATTGACCAGCAGCCTCACTGAGCTGTGCTGTCCACTGATCACTCCGCGTTTCTGGGCGGCTGCCGGAACTACCCGTATGCAGCACTTGGGCGGTGAGCACCGCGTGGGATCCGTTCAAATCGTCGCGTAACGTGCCGCGGGCCATCGCTCGCCACCTGGAATCTCGTGGCATCGCGATGATTCGTTCGAGCAGCGCTGAGATATCGAACCGTTCGGCGACGAACATATGGGTCATGACGATGTCGCTCACCTTGGCCGAAGTGGATTTGGTGAGATCGACAATGTCCATCGCGGCGATGGCTTTGGTCATGGTGGCGACCTGCATGGCGGTTGCCTGAGGTACTCCAGCTTCTTGCAATTCGGCGCACCGAAATTCGAAAGCTTTCTGATCAAGCCCTCGCAATGCCCGCGGCAATACCTCAACGACTTCGGTGACGCCCTCAGCATATTGCGCCACCGTCGCTGCAACATCAATCGGCGCGGCAATACTGCGTACCAGCCAGCGGGTGGCACGCTCAACCAGTCGTTGACCCTCAATCCTCATCGAGGTCTGCGCTGCGCTGGAAACCTGATTATCCAAACTCGCGACCTTAGCGAACATCCCCGGCATATCGAAGATCTGGCTTGCTGCCGATTGCGCGCGCAACACCGCGACCGGCGTCATGCCGGTTTCTTCGATCATCCGCAAAACCCCAGTGGTTCCTGCGGTGTTAACGATCCGATTCGACAGCAGCGTCGCGATGATCTCCCTGCGCAGCGGATGGTTATCCATCTGGCTGGCGTATTTCTTGCGCAGCGCGGTGGGAAAATAACTGATCAACAAGTCGTGATAGGCATTGTCCTCGGGGATGTCGGATTCGAGGATTTGCACTTTCATCAGGATCTTGGAATAGGCGAGCATGACGCACAGCTCGGGTGAGGTCAGACCGCGACCTTGCCGGTAACGGTCACGAATCTGCGCATCGCTGGGCAACTTCTCGATTGCGCGGTCGAGAAGTTTAAATGCTTCGAGCCGGTGCATGAGTCGCCGATGAGCGTCGTTGAGCGAGAGTGAATTACGTTCCTCTGAGGCTAGCGCCGCATTTTGGTCATAGTTGTTTTGGAGGACATGGTCGGCGATCTCATCGGTCATCGAACCGAGTAACCGAGCACGCGCTGACGGTTTGAGAGCGCCATCGGCGATCGCCTGCTGCAGCAGGATCTTGATGTTGACTTCGTGGTCTGAGGTATCGACGCCGGCAGAGTTGTCGATGGCGTCGGTATTGATCTTGCCGCCCTCGCCGCCCGCACCGGTGAGCGCATATTCAATTCGACCGTTCTGGGTGACTCCAAGGTTGCCACCTTCGCCGACGACTCGGCAACGCAAATCCGCGCCGTTGACCCTGATGGAATCGTTTGCGCGATCACCCACTTGCGCGTCAGATTCTCCAGATGCCTTGATATAGGTGCCAATCCCACCATTCCAGAACAGGTCAACCGGTGCGAGCAATATTGCTCGCATGAGTTCTGCGGGCGACATCTCAGCGGCTTTGCTGTCGATGCCGAGGCACTCGCGCATTCCGATGGTGAGCTTGATCGATTTCGCTTGACGCGACCAGATGCCGCCGCCGCGCGAGATCAGGTCACGGTTGTAGTTGTCCCATGAAGATCGATCCAACGCGAACAGTCGCCTGCGTTCTGCGAAGCCGACCGCCGGATCAGGATTGGGGTCGATAAAGATATGCCGATGATCGAAAGCCGCGACGAGACGTATCTGCTCCGATAGCAGCATGCCGTTGCCGAATACGTCTCCTGACATATCGCCGATACCGACGGCCGTGAACGGTTGGGTCTGGCAATCAATATGCAAATCGCGGAAGTGCCGTTTCACCGATTCCCAGGCGCCGCGCGCGGTGATGCCCATGGCCTTGTGGTCATAACCAACTGAGCCGCCGGAGGCGAATGCGTCGCCGAGCCAGTAACCGGAGTTGACCGATTCAGCATTGGCAAAATCAGAGAAAGTCGCGGTGCCTTTATCGGCGGCTACGACGAGGTAGGAGTCGTCGTCGTCTCTGCGGATGACTTGTGGTGGCGGCACGATGAGGCCGTCAATTCGGTTATCGGTGATTTGCAGCAGTGCGCGGATGAACGATTTGTAGCACGCGATGCCTTCATCGAGCCAGCCCTGGCGATCGACATCAGCATCAGGTAACCGCTTGGGCAAAAAGCCGCCTTTGGCGCCGGTCGGCACAATGACGGTGTTCTTCACTATTTGTGCCTTGACCAGTCCGAGGACCTCAGTGCGCATATCGTCACGACGATCAGACCACCGCAGGCCGCCGCGGGCAACCGGCCCGAACCTTAGATGGATGCCTTCAAATCTTGGTGAGTAGACCCAGATTTCTCGGTATGGCTTGGGGTCGGGCAACTCAGGTATGGCAGGCGGATCGAGCTTGAAGGAGATGTATGGCCGCAGATGGCCTTCTTCTGAGCGTTGATAGAAGTTTGTGCGCAGGGTCGCCCGAATGACGCGGTACATCGCAGAAAGGGTGCGATCTTCGTCGAGGCTTGCGACATCGACTAATGCTTCGCGGATGTTGGTTCTGATTCGTTCTGCATGGCGATCGCGTTGATGGCGATTATCACCGCTGCTTGGATCAAACAGATTGGTAAATAGATCAACCAAAAGTTGCGCAGTGTTCGGGTTCGAAACGATGGCGAGGTCGACAAGTTCCTTGCTATAGGGTAGCGCGCCGACGCGCAGATACCGGGCGATTGCTCGCAAAAGGCTGATTTGGCGCCATTCCATGCCGGTACTGAGCACCAGAGAGTTAAGCGAGTCTGTTTCGGAGGTGCCGCTCCAGGCCGCAGCGAATGCCTGACTGAATTTTTCAGCGAGCCCCGTACGTTTCTTTGCCAACGTTACGATCGGCTTCAGTCCGAAATCGTAGATCCAGGCAGGCTTCGATTCAAAAAGTTCTGGTAGGTCAAAGTCGTACGTGCGCACATCAAGGACCCGCAGGCCGAGGCCTTGCAGTATCGGCATGACATCCGACAACTGCAAACTTTGCTTCAGGCTATAGACCTTGAGCCGGATCGAGGCATCACTGTGCAGATCGGCTGAGGAATCTACGACGATTCCATCGTCGCCGGGTTGGAGATACAGGTGCATCGAGATTCCAGCAGCCACCATCGGTTGATCGACTGGATCAACATCGAGATCGTAAGCAAGGATCTGGCGGAACGCTTCAATATCAGTAATCGCAGCGATTGGTGTGAAATCAGAGCGGTATGAGCCTGGCAGCGATCGCGCAATCAGTTCGATATCGTCTGAGTCTTCAATGAGTGTTTGAGCGAGCTCTTGGTGCAGTTCGTCGTCCCACGAGCAGGCAGCCTTGACCAGCCGCCGCTCGATGGCGGCGACGCGCGTGGGTGAGAGGTCTTCATCTGCGGCGCCCGCAGGAACACGCACCACAAACTCAAGTCGGATGGACGATGAATCGCCACTCTGGCTGGAATATTCGAAGCTGGTGCCCATTAATTCTGAGACAAGAATGCCCTCGATGCGTTCGCGGACTTGGGTATTGAATCTGTCACGGGGGAGGTAGATGAGTGCCGAATAGAAGCGTCCGAAGTCGTCCCGGCGCAAAAAGAGACGAGTTTGTCGACGTTGGCCTATCGTCATGACGGCCAGTGCCACCGGCAAGATGTGTTCCACCTTGGCCTGGAACAGCTCATCACGCGGGAAGGTCTCGATCGCGTCTCTGAGGTCCTTCCCGCTGTGGCTTAGCGGATCGAACTCCGAAGCTTCCATGACGCGACGCATTTTGTGCTTGATGACCGGTACGCTCTCGACGCGTTGGCGGTAGGCCGATGAGGTGAGTAGACCCAAGAAGCGTTTCTCGCCGATCACCTCGCCTTTGGCGTCAAATTGCCTGATGCTGATGTAATCGAGATAGGCCGAGCGGTGCACCGTCGAGCGTGAGGATGCTTTGGTCAGGATGAGCAGTCGCTTTTCGCGTGCACGTGCCTGAGACATCGGCGGCAAGGGAACATGTTTTTTGGTTGTCGAATGCTGGCGAAGAATGCCCAATCCCGTGCCTGGTACGAAATCGAGGTAGTCCTTGGCCCTGCTGCGGGTGAGCTTGTACTCACGGTAACCAAGAAAGGTGAAGTGGTTATCGGTGAGCCATTCCAGCAGCTCAGCTGACTCAGCGGTCTCGTCCTTTCCGATACCAGTGGGGGTATCTGCCCGTAATTCGGCCGCGATGTCAACAGCGCGATCGCGCATCATCGCCCAATCGTCGCCGGAATCCGCGACGTCGCGCAGCACCTGGGAAAGCGTGACGATGAGTGCGTCGAGTTGCTCATCAGATTCGATGGCCGCTACTTCGACATACATCCACGCCTCACCCGGCGTCCGTTTGCGCTCGGACGCCGTCGTTGCAATCTCCGAGAATTCGCCGTTTGCGCCTCGTACGATGTGCAGCACAGGGTGAGTCAGCCAGCGCAGCGTTACTCGGGCTCGCATCAACGCAGCGGTCACCGAATCAACGAGGAACGGTCGATCATCAACGATGATGTCGATCGCGGCACGGTTGGAAGAGGTGCGACGTCCGACCACTGTGATGGCGCCCTCGGCCCGTACCCGACCGCCGAGGAAGTTCGCACCGATTACTGCGGTGAGGGATTCAGTGGAATGGCCGAAGAAGTCCTCAGGCGGCAATTGATCGAGATAAGCCCGACCAAATGCGCCAGCCACTTCGGGTGTGAGATCACCAGGGGGATCCTTGCGCAGCAGCTTCAACACCG
>JBDTCL010000333.1:0-4972 GCA_039923595.1 Antricoccus sp.
CGGATGGCAGGGACCTCTGCAATCTCGCAGAGGTTATCCAGTGTGAGTGCGGGCGACCGTCGGGACGTCAAGACGCGACGGATGGCAGGGAATCTACCTCCATCGTGCCGTCAATACGCACGAAAGCTATCCGGCGCCAACGTGGGGCGACCGTCGGGACGTCAAGACGCGACGGATGGCAGGGAATCTACCTCTATCGTGCCGTCAATGGGCACGAAAGCTATCCGGCGCCAACGTGGGGCGACCGTCGGGGTACCAAGACGCAACAGCGTGCAGGGACCCTGCGAGTCTTAGGTCCGTATTGCAACGTTTGCGGTGGTGGGGCCGATGTTCGTAACCGACGTCAAGCCAGCTAGCTGGCTTGAACGTGGATGTCGGGTTGCAGGAATCGTGGGTGCCTGATGGGTTTGCGTTGTGGGTCGATGTAGGCCGGCGGGATCCAGTACGGCACGCCCTCGTGCAGGACGGCATACCAGCCGAGTTGTTCTTCATGCCCGTTATGGAAGCTGCAGGCCAATGTCATTGAGCCGGTGAATGTCGCGCCATGTTGGTGCCACCGTGGCGCGTGATGACGTTGGGTGTCTGCGGGTGGTTTGTCGCAACCGGGGAATGTGCAGCCGCCGTCCCGAGCGGTCAGTGCCCAGGTGATGGGTGCGGTCGCAAACCGACGTTCTCGCCCGACGTCAAGGACTTCACCATCGCCACCAAGGACGACCGGGATCATCCCCGCATCGGTGGCGAGCTTGCGGATGACACTCACCGGCAGGTAGTCACCGTGATCGGTCCAGCCACCACCCCGACCGGAGAGCAAGTTGTCGAGGCTGACCGTGACTAGCACCCGCGCACTCGCGCCGTTCTTCGTCGGCAGCTCACCACTCTTCAATAGTCTGTCTGCGGCTTCGCCGAGAGCGTCATGCGCCCGCTTCCACGCAGAACACCGCGAACTGTTCGGGCCAGTCGAGCCTCCGCCATCCGCTGCCACGGATGCCAGCGCCTGCAGCATGGTCTGGACCTTCACACCGACTTGATCGGTCAGCAAGCCGTTGAGGTGATAGCCGCCCCTCGTACGTTTCTTCAACTCCACGAACGCGCGCCGCTCAGTCAGGTCGTCCGGCTCCGTAAACCCATCCGGATTCAGCGCATCCTCCAACCGGGCACAGACACGCACCAGGTCAGTCGGAGCGAACATACCCGCATTCTCAGCCAAATAAGCCTCAGCTTGGCTGATCCGATCAGGCGCGACCTCAGAGGTCCGCAGACGACGCAGCGTGCTGAGCACCAGTCGCGCTTGCGCGTCACCAAGCCGCCCTGAGTCTTGCGCCGCAGCCAGCGCCTCGTACCGAGCGGGGACCAACTGGCCCACCGCATTGCGCTGCGCGAGAAGTGCGTCAGCATGATCAAGGCGCCGCTGAGCATCAGTGCCCGACACGGCCAACAAGACAGACAGCGACGTCGCCGTACCACCCGAACCAGTCAACAGCTCCACCCGCGACTCGCGCGCGATAACCGCGGCGCGTTGCTGCACGATCGCGACCCGATTCGACGCCCGCTCCACCGCAACAGCAACCGCCGCCGCAACCTTGGGCAATACCCCGGCGAGGTCGTGTTCCAACACAGTGAGCAACGAAGTCAAACCGGCATCGAAAGCCGTGATCGCGTCCCCGACCCGCGTGCCGGTCAAGTCCGCAAGGGTTCTGTTCTGTTCGTTCATACATACGATTATCGCACCCGGCACCGACATCAAGACCACTGTAATGGTCATCTGTGGATAACTATGATCACAGATATATAACGCTTCTAATTTCAATTTGATCTGGCGCTGGTGACTCATTGGTCCCCGGCAACCTGCCTATTCCACGCACAAACCAAGTTGTCAACTGTCAACCTCGCACCAATAAATACACCGCTAGCGTGAGCGAATCTTGCAACAACAACCGACCGCAGTTCGGATCCGGTATGACTAAAACGTGACGCGCTGAATCGATGGCAACCACCGTCGTTAGGTGTCGGCGCCACGGAGCGCGATAACGGTTAACGTGCGGATTCTCGCTGCGGCAGTGTCGAGCGGCGGGCGATCTCGTTGCACCCGCGATCAGGTGCTGAAACGACACGTTAGCGGAGCCGCCTGCCGATGCAAGCGGCTTCGCCAACAGCATGATCGGCTCCCATCATCTCGGCACGGCGAGCATGAGTGACATCCTTGCGGTGCAGGCGCACTGTCTGCATGCCGGACGGATCACTCAGGTCAGGGATGCCGCGGTCACGCGACTGTCCCACGGTCGCACCATTGGATGTGTCCGTGTTTTGCAACAGATCCGCACTCAGCCGAAAGGGCCACAATGAGCGAACCAGTCATCCGTCTCACCGATCCATCGGACAAAGCTGCTTGGGTTCGGCTATTCGCCGCATACCGGGAGTTTTATCAACAGCCAGCTGATGACGCGGTTGTCCAGCGGGTGTGGTCGTGGATCCTCGATCCACAGCACGAAACATATTGTGTTGTCGCCGAGATTGATGAAGTCATCGTCGGTATCGCCGATTACCGCGTCTACGCTCGGCCGTTGGCAGGTGCTACCGGCATCTGGCTCGACGATTTATTCACCGATCCGGATTATCGAGGGCATGGCATTGGTCGCAGCCTCATTGAATATTTGCAATCCTTGGCGCGCCAGCAGGGACATTCGATCGTCCGCTGGACCACTGCCGAAGACAACAAGACCGCGCAACGGTTGTATGACACAATTGCCACCCGCACGACCTGGGTCACCTATGACGCTACGCCCTAAGTCTGGCTCTAAATAGGAAGTTTCGGCGATCACCGACTCAAATGCCCATTGGCACAAGATCACTAGACCAACGTCGAGATACAGCAGACGGTCATGCTGCGTACGAAATGCCGTGCGTCACCGTAGGCCAATGAGGTCGAGGTCGACCGCGCGACCGAACGATTTTCACGCAGCCGTCAAAGCGGATGAACGCGAGAGGCTCGAACGTACCAGCGCCGCGTCCGGCCTCAAAAAGTGCCGATAGCCGTCATACCCGCATCTTCATTCACCTCGGCGTGTAGGGGCTGACCCCGGTCACCCACGCAGGGTCGATCGGGCCGTAGATGTGCGGGTAGAAACCACCGTTGCCCGGGTCCTCGTAACGTACGTCGGTGCCCGCCGCGCGGACCGCCTCGTCGTCGAGCTCCAGCACGACGAGGTCGTCAAGCACGTCGGAGTAGAAACTCTGCGCTACCCCGTCGACCTGTGCGGGCGTGGAACAGTGAACGAAACCGACCTGCTCAAGTGTCGCACCGCGTGTCGACACGGCATACGTCCCGGCTACGCGCGCCGCAACCCAATCCGTTTTCAGGGCGAGATGAAGAATCTGCATGGGCCGAGGGTACGAGGTGGCTAGACGGTCGGTCGATGATCGGTCGCTCGCAGCATGTGATCATTGGCCACACAGAGCCCGCGACGTTGGCCGCGTTCTCATCCGACTCCTCGGCTTGCCGGTGAACTACACCTTCAAGCAATGGGTCCGTAGTCACGACGAACAACAGGACGTGCGGCCAGGCCGTCCATCGCACGCCTGATTACCTGTCTCGGCGGTCGTCCGCATACTCCGCAGTAGTTCCAACTAGAGTCGAACCCTTGGCGTGCGACGCAGCCGACGATCATGGGCCGTCTGAGGCAGGTTTGGCCGCCCGCCAGTTATAGCCCGGTACGAGTGCCTATCCGAGAACGCGCCCAATGCACCGCATTCAGAGCAGAAGACAATCCGACGCAGCAGTGCTTGACCTGCGGGTATGCGTGGTGGGCCCTGTGGGACTCGAACCCACAACCTACGGATTAAAAGTCCGCAGCTCTACCAATTGAGCTAAAGGCCCTCGCCGTTCGACTGCGCCGACGCGACAATCAAGTATGCCTGATTGCAATGCGGCAGTGACAAGCGGTTGGTAGCGAGTCGTTACATCGAGTCGCGTTTTTGTCGTTCAGCTGGCAGTTTGGTGAAATCCCACGAGACAACCTTGCTCGGTTTGAGGCGCACCCAGGCGTGGTACTTGTCCTGCTCGTACGCCCCACCGCTCATATACTTCCGCGAGAAAAGCGGCGTCACATGCGAGGTGTCGACATCGTCCCTCACGATCTCGATATCGCCGAGCAGCTCCGCGCCTTGCAGCTCTGAGTAGTTTTCCCCCGCATCAACAAGAGCACTCACCCGCGGCCGTTCAGAGAAATCAGCCCACCGCTTGCTGCGGGTGACCGAGTTGATCCACATCCATTCGCCATCCCATGCGAACCACAATGCGGTGACATGCGGTCGGCCCTGCGCATCGACGGTCGCCATCCGGCACGTGCGTTGCTCACGCAAGAATGCATCGAGCTCGACGGCGTCCATCGCAATGGACCGCCCCTTCTTTTGCTTATCCAACGGCGACGGTTGAGTCATCCCATTAACCTGCCATATGGCCAAAGTCGCTCGCTATCGACCCCGCCGCGCGAGCCAAAAGTGCCGCGCGGCCCAAGCAGAACGGTGAGTACAGCGCCACATCGAGTTCGCGAAATGGGCTGCAGGTGCGCTGGCCTAGGCAAGAGGTCGCCAAGCCGAGAATGCCGCGTAGCGCAAGAACAGCTGACGCTGTCGCTATCGCCGTATCGGCAATTGGATCAGGGATCCGACGAAACGGGCGATCCGGCCGGATATCGGCTTGGGTCGGTCCAGTGGTCAAGCGTGTCATCACACCTGGTTGCGATACCTGCAGCACGCCTTTGCCCGCCGCGGGCTTTCGGCATCGTCCTCACATGCCCCGAGCCAGGCTGGCCTACGCCGCGTACCTGGGAAATCTACAACTCAGCGCCTGCGGCGTGCCGCTATCACCAGCGGCCCGAAGAACGTATGTACACGAGGTGGCAGCGATTCTTTAGACCGAAAGCTGACACGTCCAGCCGTACTACGTTGCCTGCGTCCAGCAATTTGAAACCTT
>JBDTCL010000334.1:0-8409 GCA_039923595.1 Antricoccus sp.
TCGACCCGTGCTGCAGGCCCGCTCAACGGAGCAGCTGCGGGACTTTGCGCATGTTGTGTAGCCATGGTGATCACCTGTCGCGGTCAAGAGTTGAAGTTTTTTCACTGAACGCCTTCATCGTCGTTCAGATGCCAGCGATTGTCTGCGGCCGGACGTCCCGTGTTGTCGGGACCTTGGTCCCTGGTTCGAACGGATGTTGTGTGCTAGCGAAGCGGTCCGCGGAGCCTTCTCGTATCACGCCTGCGGGTTGCGGCGCACTTCTGAGCCGAGGACTGCGGCTTGGGTGCGACGTTGAAGATCGAGCTTCGCCAGAACATGAGAGACATAGTTCTTGACAGTTTTCTCAGACAGGAACAACCGCTCGCCGATCTCGCGGTTCGTGAGCCCGTCCGCGATCAAGTCAAGTACCTCTCGCTCGCGTTCGGTAAGGTCGCGCAGTCGAGGATCTTGCTGTTGTCCCGCGCGGATCCGCTCCAGTACCCGCTGCGTGATCGCCGGGTCGAGCAGGGAACGGCCTTTCGCCACTTGCCGTACTGCGTCGATCAGATAGTTACCGCGCACTTCCTTGAGTACATAGCCGGACGCGCCGGCTACGACGGCCGCGAAAAGTGCCTGGTCATCGTCATAAGAAGTAAGGATGAGGCACCGAGTCTCTGGGAATTTAGATCGCACCTCACGGCAGACATCGATACCGCTTCCGTCCGGAAGCCGCGCGTCGAGCACCGCGACGTCCGGGCGACAGGCCGGAATCCGGCGGAGCGCTTCGGCAGCTGTCGAGGCCTCACCGACGATGCAGAAATCGGGTTCGGTACTCAAGAGCGCAGCTATACCGCGGCGGACAACTTCATGGTCATCGAGCAGGAATATTCGCGCGACTTCGGAGGGACTGTCCTCTAGTGGTTGATGTTCGCTGTCCAATGACATCGGGTTCCTCCGCTCCGTGTGGTGGGCATATCGAGGCTCCCCTGCGGTGCGGGGGTCACGACCAACTCTCCGCCATATCGTCGGGCACGCTCTTGTAGGTTCTTCAGACCGCCGCGATGACCGGTCTTGGACACACCGCATCCGTCATCGGTGGTGGTGACTGAAATCTGGTGCAGATCATCGGTGACGGTGACGGTTACCTCGACATTGCGCGCATGGGCGTGCTTCGCGACGTTGGTGAGCATTTCACGGACAACCGCCAGCAGGTCCTCGACTACCTCGCCCGTTGCCGCGATGTCAATTGGCCCGATGAATTGGACCCACGGCTCCGGTAAACCGACTGATGCTTGTTCAATCACATCCAGCAGACGGGCGCGAGCGTTGGTCGGAGTGCCTCCTGTGGGCTGCTGCAGATGGTAAATCACGCTACGGATCTGCCGGATCGTCTCGTCAAGCGCCTCGATCTGCTCATAGAGCCGGTCAGCGACCGGACCGGAGCCCTCAGCGGTAGCGATGCTCTGGAGAGTCAGCCCCGTAGCAAAGATGCGCTGAACAATATGATCGTGCAGATCGCGCGCGATGCGGTCGCGCTCTTCCAGCAGTAAAAGACGTTGCTGATCGGCCCGGGCGGCGGTGATTTCTAGCGCGATCGCCGCGTAACCGGCGAACATCATGCCCAGGCCGAGATCGACGTCGGTGAACACCGGACGTCCCTGCCGACGGCCGACAACCAGCACTCCCTTGAACAGGCCCGCGGCCAGCAACGGTAGGACCATCACCGGACCAACAGCCATCACCTTGCTCAGATGCACCCAATAATTAGGATCGGCGTCGATGTCATCGACCAGTAATGGATGACCATCGGCTATCGCGCGCGCAGCGAGCGAGCCAGCGGCCGGAAAGCTCGACGCCGTCAGCCGACTCGCTCCCTCACCCACCGCGACCGCTACCGTCAGATGCGCCGAGTCCGGAATACGCACCACGACACTGACGAGCTCGGCGCCAGCCAGCTTGCGAATCCGCATGGCTACGTGGCGTAGCGGATCACCGCCGTCGTCAGTGAGGATCTCCTGGATGATCTGTGCCGAAGCACGCAGCCACTCTTGGCGATGCTCCGCTTCTCGGTACAACTGCGCATTCTCGATCGCGAAGCCGGCTGTCGCCGCCAACGAGGTCACGAGCTCTTCATCTTCGATGCTGAACTCGCCATTTGTGCTGTTGGCGAGGTAGAGGTTTCCAAGCACCTGATCACGAACCCGGATCGGGACTCCCAGAAAACTGTCCATTATCGGATGCCCCTCAGGAACCCCCACCGATCGGGGATCGGTACCGAGGATGCGAAGGCGGATCGTTTTAGGTTCATCGATCAGCGCGCCGACAAGGCCTTTGCCTTCCGGTCGGTGGCCGATCCGGTCGACCGTCGCTTCATCCATGCCGGTGTGCACGAATTCGGCCAGCCCGCCGGCCGGATCAAGTACGCCCAGCGCACAATACTGGGCGCCCACCAGACCCGCTGCGGCCTCGACAATATGCTGCAGAACCGGCACCAGATCGAGCCCACTGATGATTAATTCGTTCGCCCGGATCAGGCCGCGTAACCGACCCTGAACGGTCCGCATGTGCTCGATCGTCTCCGTGGAGGCATCTCGGAGTGGGGTCATCGAATTACCCCTCTGCCGTTGGTACCGGTTCGCTGAAAGCTGCGTAGGACCCATCATCGTCGATCATGGATCATCTGACCAGGACGTCGGCGTCGTGACGGTGGCGCGCTCGTGCCGCGACCCACCCGCAGGATAACGTGCGGGTGAATGCTCAGGCCAAGTGCTTTGCGTAGCTGAGGCCGAATGTGTGGCATCTCGATCACTGGGGACTGGATCTCGGCGGCGATCTGGTGGCCGGTCGCGACCAGCAGCACCCGCTCGAGCGCTTCTCCGGCGTGTAGCCAGCAAAGTGGCTCGTCCGAGACCGTACCGAGCACCAGTAGACACTGCTCAGCGGTGGATCGAGTGGGCTGCGCCCACTGAGTATGTGGATTGCAACGGTATCCCTGAGGTCGAGTGTCGTTACCGGATCCTCTCCAGAAGCGAGATGCCGCAGATTCTAGGATGCCGTCACTGCGGTCCAGCTCTGTGGTCGTCCAGTACCGAGTCTCGGCGCGGTACGCCGGATCATTGTTCTGCAGTTCGGCAGCCTGCTCACAGATCGCGGCCGTCATGCGGCGAAGCGCGGGTGCCACGAGGGGGATCAGCACGGCGTGTTCGGTCTCGGCGGCTGCGGCTAACTCGCGGACGACGTACGCCGGAACCTCTCCGTCGATGAATCCTCGATAATTCGAGGCGCGTAGGGCGATCAGCTCATCCAGCGCCGCGAGCGTCGGTTGCGCCGGTGGTTCAGGTTCGATCCGGATGCGGGCTAGGTGCGCAGGGTGTCGCGAGTCAGGTAACCATTCCCGTGTCGCGGTATAGCCCATCGCCTCCAGCGCAATGCGAGCATTGAGTATCGCGCAACCACAGCTGATGTGTAGCTGCCGTGCTTGGGGGTCCAGCACTCGAAGCTGGCGCTTGAAATCGGCATATATGTCCAGCATCTGGTCGCTGATGACAAACTGCCAGGGTTGCGTATTGAAAATCGACGGCGCGAGTATGGCTCGTTGCGCCGCGCGTCGAGCCGCTGATGCGAGGTAAGTGACCGGTTCAACCGAACCCTCGTGGTGCGCTCTCATAGTCACTCCTCGCCGCAGTTCCTGCTCCTGGATCGTCGCTCAGATAGTGACGGTTTTCCCGCGCGCGGGGCCGATAGTCTTATTTTTTGCCGCATGATGCGTTATCAGCACCGGACATTGAGCATGTTGGGAGACCGCCGTACTCACCGAGCCAAGAAGCAATCCGGTAAACCCGCCGTGACCTCGACTGCCCGGTACGAGCAGATCGGCGGTCGCGCTCTGCTCGAGAAGGACCCGAGCGGGCGGTCCATGCCTGCCGGCAGATCGGTGCCGACCGTCTTTGCGACTGCGTCCAACAGCATGGTCCGCGCGTCACCTTCCGATGACCCGCCCGGCGTGGAGTAGAACTTCGCCGGATACTCCCACGTCGCGACGGCGGGGATTCGTGCTGGTGAGTTGTCATCTTCCATAAATCGAGGATGGACCATCGGCGCACCGCTCGGTAGAGCCGAAAGTCACCTATGCTTCTTGCCCGGCTCGTGATCCCGGTGCGGAAATATTCGCTGTGCTCACGCAGATCTAGCGCTACCTCAGTGAAATCCGGACGGCTACTTCGTATGTATAGCAACATAGTAAGTGAAGATCCATCAGTGCGATAACGAATACGGGCTCGCCGCTATGGGAGGGTAATTTGGGCTAGTCACGCCACGCGGGAGAATGGATGCATGGTCCGTCTAGTGAAGCTCGCCCGCCGATACTGGGCCGTCACGCTGACCCTCGCCGTCGGGCTCCTCGGAATTCTCCTCGTCCTCACCGGTGCAGGCGCGGCGGTGCAATGGATTTTCAGTGTGTACGCACTCGGAATGGCGGCGTGGCAAGCCGTCGGCATGGTGCGCGATCTCATCCGCGGTCATTGGGGACTCGACATTCTGGCCGTCACCGCGATTGTCGCGACCGTGCTGGTGGGTGAGTACGTCGCGGCCATCCTCGTGGTGCTGATGCTCACCGGTGGTGAAGCACTTGAAAGCTATGCCAACCGCCGCGCCAAGCGCGAGCTCGATGCCCTTCTGAGCCGTGCGCCGCAGCTCGCACATCGGATGGACGGCCAGGCCATCGTCGAGGTCCGGGTCGAAGAGGTGTGCCCCGGCGACGTGCTACTCGTGCGTCCGAGTGAAGTCGTGCCCGTCGACGCCACCCTCCGCTCGGCGCAGACCTCGGTTGACCAGTCATCGCTGACGGGCGAGAGCATGCCGGTGGCGAAGCATGCGGGTGATGCGCTGCTGAGCGGGTCGGTCAACGGACAGTCCGCGATCGAGGTGGTGGCAACGGCGACGGCTGCCAACAGCCAGTACCAGCAGATCGTCGCCCTCGTCGCCGAGGCGGCGGAGAGCAAGGCGCCGGTCGTACGGCTGGCCGACCGCTACGCCGTGCCCTTCACGCTGTTCTCGTTCGCGCTCGCCGGCGGCGCATGGTGGGTGTCCGGCGATCCGGTGCGCTTCGCAGAAGTGCTCGTACTCGCCACGCCATGCCCGCTGCTGATCGCCGCACCCGTCGCGTTCATCGGCGGGATGAGCCGCGCCGCCCGCAATGGCGTCATCGTCAAGAGCGGCGGAGTGCTCGAGCTACTTGCGTCGGCCCAGACGGCCGTGTTCGACAAGACCGGTACGCTCACTCACGGCTCCCCGACGATGGCCGCGATCCGTCCCGAAAATGGGGTTACCCAGGATGAACTGCTCGCTGCCGTCGCGTCCACGGAGCAATATTCCTCGCACGTGCTCGCCACCGCGTTCATCGTCGCGGCAAACGAGCGCGGTCTGCCACTTGCTGAGGCGGAGTGGGCGCGGGAAGAAGCGACGAACGGGATACGAGCAAAGATCGGCGGCCGCGAGGTTGTGGTCGGCAAGTTCGCCTTCGTCGCGAACCTGGTGACCGATGCCGTGCGCACCGCGATCGCACCCGGTCAGCTCGCCGTGTATGCGGCGATCGACGGTCGTTTCGCAGGCGCACTCCTGGCAAGCGATAGCCTGCGTGACAACGCGAAGGCGACCCTTGAACGCCTCGATGAGCTTGGGGTGCACCGCACGATGATCCTCACTGGCGACGCACAGGAGACCGCAGACCACATCGCTGCCGAGCTCGGCATCGCGACAGTGCAAGCCGAATGCCTGCCCGCAGACAAGGTGAACGCTGTGCGGGCCATCGCTGAGCGTCCCGTGCTCATGGTCGGCGATGGCGTCAACGACGCACCGGTACTCGCGGCCGCCGACGTGGGTATCGCGATGGGCGCCAAGGGCGCGACCGCCGCGAGCGAGTCGGCCGATGCGGTCATCCTCGTTGACGACATCTACCGCACCGCGAAGGCAGTCGAAATTGGCCGCGACACCGTGCGGATCGCCCTGCAG
This sequence comes from Antricoccus sp., assembly GCA_039923595.1. Lineage (GTDB taxonomy): Bacteria > Actinomycetota > Actinomycetes > Mycobacteriales > Antricoccaceae > Antricoccus. The sequence continues at coordinate 5,989 of JBDTCL010000334.1, forward strand.
AGCATCTGGCTCGGCATCATCGTCAGCGTGGGCCTGATGATCGTGGCAGCATTCGGTGTCATCCCCGCAACCGTAGGAGCCCTGCTGCAGGAGCTCGTAGACCTCGCAACCATCCTCGCCGCTCTTCGCGCGATCGGCAGTCGACGCGACGCGCAGGAGACGTCGTGCAGCGCCGCGCCCGTGGCTGTGTCTGCTGAGAGCCGAGGGCTGAAGGCTGAGGGCTGAGTCCACTTATCTCGCCCTCGGCGATCCTGGTCCTGACTCCCGGGGATGACGGCACGGTGGTGCTGTGCTTTCCGGGCGGACACGCCATCGCGGCAACACCGCATCGAAGTCGCGATGTGGCTGCAGCATCTCGCTCCGCGACTCCTGATGCACAGTTGCGCCCCCTCACCGCCGCGGTTCCCAGACACCACGGTCGAACGGCTTGCCGCTCCCCTCGCATTCGATCGTCGCACCCAGCGTTTCACCCGGCATGTCGTACGCGCCATCGCATCATCAGACCGAGGCCTGCGATTGATGATGGCGTCGCTGTCGACGCTGCCGACGGCCAGTGATGGCACACCTGGACACCGACCGATCGCGCCGCGGCACGGGAGACCTTCCCAACCATGACGTCAGGCTCAGCCTTCCTCACCGATATCCCCGCGCCCACCATCGTCCAGGAGTCATCCGCGTCACCGCTGCAGCGCGCGAGGTTGCCACGCAGGTGAGCTGCGATGCGCCGCCGGCCAAGTGCGCAACCACCACGACGGGTTGACTGCAGGTTTGATCACGGCTCGCGCGCTACCGCTCCATCAGTCATCTCGCGACGGGGTACGATCACTGACAGTTGCCTTGCAGCTAGCCTGGATCTCGCGGTCTGCCCTACGGTCGCCGCGATGAGCCTTCGCTCACAGCCAGGCAGATTCGGCGGTAAAACCAGCAAACGCGTTCATCGGACTGCCGTAACAATTTCGGCGACACCCAGGCTGACGATAATCCCGCTCACCCCGGTTCGGTCTGGTCACCAATCACCCGGCCGACCTGCCAGATCCCTGATTTTGCGCCTTTGAAGGGCCACCACGATGACCGCACTCACGCCGATGAGCACCTTCATCCGCCGACTACTGCGTCGGGCGCAGAACCAGTCGCGAACGCTCAGGAAGTCACCAACCAAGGCACGATCTGCGGCCACTGTCCAGGTGGGGGCAGCGCGCGGTCCGTGGGCACGGGTCTTCGGGTTAGACCTGGTGCTGTTGCACGCACCGTCGGTATGGGACTTCCGCGAAGAGGTGATCGTGCAAGGACCGCTCGCGGACGTAATTCCCTCGACGACCGAGTTCGAAATGTATCCCATCGGGTTGACCAGCATCGCCTCCTATTTGGAGGCGAACAACTACAACACTCGACTGGTGAACCTGGCCTACCGGATGCTGCGCGATCCTGACTTCGACGTTCGGAAACGGATCGCGAACCTATCGGCGCCGATCTTCGGTATCGATCTGCACTGGTTGCCGCACGCCAACGGTGCACTGGGCATCGCCGAACTGGTCAAACAGATCCACCCCCAGGCAAAAGTGCTCCTTGGCGGCCTCTCTGCCAGCTACTTCCATCGCGAGGTGATGGACAACCCGGCGGTGGACTTCGTGCTGCGCGGCGACTCGACCGAGGAGCCGTGCCGACAGTTATTGGCTGCGCTGCGCGACGGCACGCCACTGGATTCGGTGGCGAATCTGACATGGCGTCGCGACGACGGGACCGTGGTGGTCAACCCACTGACCTTCGTGCCAGCCGACCTGGACTGGATCGACGTACCGGCCTACGACTTCATGCTGCATGCAGTGTTCAAGTACCGCAGCTTCGCCGATTTCCTTCCCTACCTGGACTGGTTGCGTTACCCATCCACGATGCTGCTGAACTCTCGCGGTTGTACCTTCGACTGCGCCATCTGTGGCGGGTCCCGTTCGGCCTACCGCGACGTCGCTGGCCGCCCGCGCGCCGGGATGCGATCTGCGGGCAAGCTGGTCGCGGACGCGAAACTGATCTCGACGTTCTCCCGCGCCCCAATCTTCATGGTTCACGACCCGCGCATCGGCGGGATGGCCCGCGCCGATGAGTTCTTCGGCCTGTTCAAGGACGCAGGTATCACCAACGAGCTCGTCATCGAGGTGTTCTTCCCCGCTGGCCGTGCGTTCTTCCACACCGTTGCGACCGCGACCCGGGCCTGGAGCCTGCAGATCACCATCGAGTCCCCGGATCCGCAGATCCGCAGAGCGAACGGGAAGTTCCCGGTCAGCAACGCGGTCGTCGAGCAGACACTTGCCGCCGCGCTGGCAGAGGGCTGCGAGAAGCTCGACCTGTTCTTCATGGTGGGCCTGTCCGGGCAGACGCCAGCCAAAGCACTCCAAACCGTTGACTACTGCCAGCACCTGATCGATC
>JBDTCL010000335.1:0-13750 GCA_039923595.1 Antricoccus sp.
CGCGATATCTCGCACTCGTCGGTCGAGCGAATCGCGTTGCCAGATGCGTCGATCGCCGTTGATTACATGCTGCACATCGCGACCCGCTTAGCCAGCGGACTTATCGTCAATCGCGATCGGATGCTCGCTAATTTGGAGTCCTCGGGTGGGCTGATCTATACCTCTGCGGTGCTTCTTGAACTCGTCGAGGCCGGCCTCTCTCGGGAGGATGCCTATGCGTTGGTGCAAACCGCTGCCATGCAGACCTGGAACAGCGGCACACCGTGTCGCGAGACTTTGCGTACCGAAGCTGCGGCGGCGGGGCAACAACTCAACGAGCGGCAGCTCGATACGGTCTGTGATCCGCAGCGTTACGTCGAGCGACTCGCGCCCACTTTTGATCGGCTCGCTCAACTCGCCTGAGAGGTTCCAGATGCCAACAATAAGCAGACTTTTCCGTTATCCGGTCAAGTCTTGTCGCCGCGTCGAACTGACCACTGCCCAGATCGGATCAACCGGTATCAGTGGCGATCGTGAGTACATGATCGTCGATTCAGAAGGGGTGCTGATCAGCCAGCGTGAGGTTGCGCAGCTCGCGCTGATTGATCCTGAGGAGCTCATCGCGTTAGCGCAGCCGAGTGCTGATATAAGTGAGATAAGATTGCACTACTGGCGCGGCAAGGGTATTGATCAGGGTGCGGCGGCTGCGAAGTTCTTGACAGCGATCTGCAAATCCGACGCGCGGCTGGTGAAGTTTCCTGACAACTACGAACGTACCACTGGCGTTGGCGGCGGCATCACAAAATACCCCGATGGCTATCCAGTGCTGGTCGTGTCTGAGTCATCGCTTGCTGACGTGAACACTCGTCTCGGGGCAGACTTCCCGGTCGAGCGATTTAGGCCCAGCATCGTGATTAGTGGGATTGATCAGCCCTGGGTTGAGGATGAAGTCAGCTCGGTAAGCATCGGTGACGTTCAGATCGATTTGGTCACACCGTGCGCACGCTGTGTGGTCATCACTGTTGATCAAGACACCGCCGAGGTTGGTCGTGAACCGCTCAAAGGTTTGGGTGCATTCCGGGCGTTACCTACCCCTGATGGGCGCGGGATAATTTTCGGAATGAACGGTATTCCACGCAGCATCGGCGAAGTAAGCGTGGGAGACCAGGTGCAGATGGAGCAATCATCGCAGTCATATCTGCAAAGATTCGACACCTCAAAAGGATGAACGCATGACAGAGATCAACCTCAAGCACCTCGCTTCTGGCAAGGTGCGTGACATTTACGAAATCGATAACGATCACCTGCTGTTCGTCGCCAGCGATCGAATCTCCGCCTTTGACTACGTCCTCGACACCCCGATCCCTGACAAGGGTGCGATCCTGACTGCAATGTCGACATGGTGGTTTGGGCAGCTGGCGCACATTATGCCGAGCCATATCGTGTCGGTCGACGATCCAAGGATCCCTGCTGCCGTACGCGGCCGCGCCATGATCGTACGGCGTCTCGAGATGGTTCCTGTCGAATGCGTCGCTCGGGGATACCTCGCTGGCTCCGGGTTGATCGAATACCAAGCGTCCAGCACCGTTTGCGGGATTGAGCTACCAGCCGGGCTGCAGGATGGGTCGAAACTGCCGGAGCCGATCTTTACTCCAGCGACAAAAGCGCAGCTAGGCGATCACGATGAAAATGTGTCGTTCGAGCAGATAGTCGCTGCCCACGGTAGGCGACTGGCCGAGCTACTGCGCGATGCAACGTTGACGGTGTACGCGCTCGGGCGGGAAATTGCCCGGGAGAAAGGGATCATCGTCGCCGATACCAAATTCGAGTTCGGGCTGGACGCCGAGGGAGATCTGGTTCTCGCCGACGAAGTGCTCACCCCTGATTCTTCGCGCTTTTGGCCGGCCGCGGCCTGGGAGCCTGGTCATTCGCAGCATTCGTTTGATAAGCAGTACGTTCGGGATTGGCTGAACGCTGAGTCCGGCTGGGACCACCAAAGTCCGCCGCCACCGTTGCCCGATGAGGTTGTATTAGCGACCCGAGCGCGGTATGTCGAAGCCTATGAAGCGCTGACCGGCGAGTCTTTCGACGAGTGGCTTTCGAGTAGTTCACCGGCGTAATTCCCCACCGTTCCGCAGGAGGAGTGGTGTGGGCGGTAACTCGGGTGGTGGTTAATCGCTTAGGCAGGCGCCCCAGACCGTGGTGATCGAGGCCCCTGGCTCAATGCGGATCACGTCGGTGCCGGTGTGCAGTGCATTTGGAGGAGCAGTTGTTGGCTCTGCTGCAACGCCGGTACGGCGGCGATCGGTGGCCAACGTGTCACCGGTGAAAATCTGAAGATAATTGAAGCTGCGATCAGCCCAGATGCTAGCCATGCGCCCATCGTGACCGGTGAGCCGCACCCACGCGAGTCCGTCTGCGTCTCGACCTAAATCGGTAAAGGGGCTATCGACGACCAGGCCGCTCAAATCACGGCCCTGCCGGAAATCGAAATCAGTATCTGCCACCGATTCGGTCCCCACCGGCAGGAGCCGCTCCGGGTCGGCGAGCAGCCGCGTTGCCGCATCAAGTTGAAGCGTGCAGCCATCAACCAAACCCGAACCGGGCGAGAGATACGGATGCTGACCGTGCGCATATGGCAGTGCGGCATCGCCGGTGTTTGCGGCGGTCGTGGTGACGGCAAGGCCGGACTCGCTCAAGGCATAGGTGATCGTTACGGCAAGCTGAAACGGATAACCGCTTTGGGCGAAGATTTCGGCACCTAACGTGACCCGGTCACTAGCACCATCGACCAGCTTCCAGGGTGACCAGCGCAGTAGCCCATGTGTGGCATTGTGCTTGTCCGGCTCGCTTAGTGCGAGTTGGTGATCGTGGCCATCCCAGTGATACTTCCCGTCCTCAAGACGGTTGGGCCAGGGGATCAGGACCGCACCGTGCGCACCGTCGGCCATCGCATGTTCGTCGTACGGTTGCAGGACCTGCCGATCGCCGAGGTAATACTCGCGGATACCGCCACCGACCTGGACTACAGTCGCGTGCTGCGCACCGGATGAAATGCGGTACTGCTGGCCTGAAGGGCACATCGTCATCGTTAGACCGTAGCGCGCGATGCCTATCCGAGTAGGTGCGCATCCGAGGTCAGCGCGGTAAATTGTATGCACGCACCGCGAGCGCGGCTGCTGAGATGATTGGACGAGCAGATGTCATTTGTCGACGATGCAAAGCACAAGTTCGAAGAAGCGATGGGCAAAATTGAGCGCACCGTCGGCGGCGCTATAGGCGACAGCGTGCTAGCGGGTAACGGCGAAGCACACGAGGAACATGGTGAAGCCGCCGAAGAGGCAAGCGACCACGATCAGCATGCCAAACGCAAGCGGCTTGCCGAGGAGCAAGGGCAGTCGGCGCAGAAGCCAGGATCCCCTGGCGGGCAGCCAACCCCAGAATCGATTGACGACGCAACGTCGGCGAACGACGCTGCGAAGTAGCTCATCGTGCCGCCATGAATGCGGTTGAAAATGAGCCTGTTCCGCTATGGCTGCGGGTCGAGTATCGTCGGCAGGACTGACCGATCAAGTGATGGTCGGCATTGCCCGACGGAGGAGATCAACGTGGATCGGCTCAAATTTGGTGCCTTTATGGCCCCTTTTCACAAAGCGGGAACCAACCCGACGGCCGCTTTCCAACGTGACATGCGCACGGTGGAGTACATGGATGAGTACGGCTACGACGAGATCTTCATCGGCGAGCACCATTCGGCCGGGGCTGAATGGATCGCCTCACCGGAGATCTTTATCGCAGCCGCGGCTGAACGAACCAAACACATTCGGTTAGGCACCGGTGTCACCTCGATCGCATACCACAATCCGTTGTGGGTAGCAGATCGGATGGTCCAGCTCGACCATATGACACGAGGCCGCGTCATTCTCGGTATGGGTCCTGGATCGTTGCCGACCGACTCCTCGATGATCGGCCTTACTCCCACCGATACGCGGGAGTTGCTTGATGTCAACGTCGACATAGTTACTCGCCTGGTCAGGGGTGAAACTGTCACCGCGCAGACCAAGACCCACAATTTGATTGATGCCCGACTGCAACTGGCGCCGTATACCCCTGGCGGTTTCGAGATGACTGTCGCCGCCGTCGCTTCACCAACCGGTGCGCGGCTCGCGGGCCGGTATGGGATCGGTTTGCTATCGATTGGAGCCACGCTCAGCCCTGAAGGATTTGACGCGCTCGCCCATCATTGGAGCGTCGTTGAAGAACGAGCACAGCAATACGGCCAGACGGTTGACCGTGCGCGCTGGCGCCTTGTTGGTCCGTTCCACATCGCTGAGACCGAGGCCCAGGCGTTGAAAGATGTCGAACACGGGATTGAACACTGGTTCGAGTATTTCCAGAAGGTCGCAGCCTTCCCGCAGATGGGTGTCGACGGCAGCAACCTGAAGGAAATGATCGCATTTATCAAGAATGCTGGCATCGGCGTGATCGGCACGCCGGATCAAGCTCGCGCACAAATCGATCGCCTCATGGAGCAATCCAATGGCGGTTTCGGATCAATCCTCAATCTGCACCAAGATTGGGCCAATCCCGAGGCGACGCGCCGCTCGTATGAGTTGATCGCGCAGGAGGTGATGCCGCACTTCCAGGGCCAAGCCCATACCGTCGTGGAAGCGGACAAGATCGCGCGCGGCGGCCGGCCAGCGCTTGCTCAACAGCAGATGGATGCGGTGGAGCATATGACGCGTAAGTACGAGCAAGAAAAGGCAGCGGTGAGCGGCAACTAGGACAGTTGCGCTCTTCGGTAGGCTGGGGGTTGGTAGCGCGGTCGCTATCAGCCCCCACAACCCTCACCGCTGGAGTGCGCAGTGCCCCGTGTCGTCGTAGACGTCCTGCTCAAACCCGAAATACTCGACCCGCAAGGGCAAGCCATCGAACGAGCGCTGCCTAGGCTAGGTTTCGCTGGGGTCAGCGATGTTCGCCAAGGCAAGCACTTCGAACTCAGCGTCGATGATGCCGTCACTAATCCAGAAGATGTGGTGCGTCAGCTCGCAGACAACTTGCTCGCCAACCCGGTGATCGAGGACTTCACTGTAACCGTGGTGCGCTGATGCAAAGAATCGGCATCGTTACCTTTCCCGGAAGTCTCGACGATCACGACTGCGTACGAGCAGTGATTCGCGCAGGCGGAGAGGCAGTTGCCCTATGGCACGGCGACAGCGACTTGCAAAATGTGGACGCGATCATCTTGCCTGGCGGGTTCTCCTATGGCGACGCATTGCGGTGCGGCTCGATCGCGCGATTCGCGCCGCTCATGACCGACGTCATCGATGCTGCTAAGCAGGGCATGCCGATTCTTGGAATCTGTAACGGTTTCCAGATCTTGTGCGAGTCGCACCTGCTGCCAGGAGTTCTGACTCGCAACGCACATTTGCATTACCGCACCAAAGACCAAGCGCTTCGATTTGAAAACACGAAGACTGTCTGGACAGCGAATTTTGTCGATCAACCCTACGCGGTGATACCGACCAAGCATGGTGAAGGACGCTATGTTGCCGATGCCGCCGTGCTCGATGACCTCGAGGCAACTGGACGGGTGATCGCCAGATATATCAACGGCAACCCAAACGGTTCGATGCGCGACATCGCTGGAGTTTGCAACGAAGCAGGCAACGTCGTCGGTCTAATGCCGCACCCTGAACACGCCATCGACACGTTGACCGGTCCGTCCACCGATGGCTTGGCATTCTTCACCTCGATCTTAAGCGCAACCGCTGGAGTTGCGCTATGAGTGCGATCGATACGGTCGAACGCGCTGCGGGCTCACCTGCGATCGATCAGCCGTGGGCAGAGCTTGGACTCAAACGGGATGAGTACGCCCGAATCCGCGAAATTCTTGATCGCAGGCCCACCTCTGCCGAGCTTGCGATGTATTCAGTGATGTGGTCGGAGCATTGTTCATACAAGTCATCCAAGGTGCATCTAAAAGCATTTGGTGATTTACCTAAGTCGGATGCGTTGCTCGTTGGTATCGGTGAGAATGCCGGCGTCGTTGACATCGGTGACGGCTGGGCCGTCACATTCAAGATTGAATCGCACAACCATCCGTCATTCGTCGAGCCATACCAAGGAGCCGCGACCGGAATCGGCGGTATCGTTCGCGACATTATCTCGATGGGTGCCCGACCCATTGGCGTGATGGATCCGCTTCGGTTCGGTGCGGCTGATGCACCCGACACTAAGCGGGTGCTACCCGGCATCGTCGCTGGAATTAGTGGTTATGGGAACTGTCTTGGACTGCCGAATATCGGTGGCGAGACCATCTTTGATCCTTGCTATAGCGGTAATCCATTGGTCAATGCACTTGCTGTTGGCGTGCTGCGCCATGAAGATTTGAAACTTGCTAAGGCATCCGGCCCAGGTAACTTAGTAGTGCTTTTTGGTGCTCGTACTGGTGGAGACGGCATTGGTGGTGTCTCCGTGCTCGCCTCGGAGACCTTCGGTGATGAGGGACCGGCCAAGCGTCCCAGCGTGCAAGTCGGCGATCCGTTTACTGAAAAGCTGCTCATCGAATGCTGTCTGGAAATCTTCGCTGCAGATCTCGTCGTCGGCATTCAGGACCTCGGCGGAGCGGGACTGTCTTGCGCGACAAGCGAGCTGGCATCTGCCGGTGACGGTGGTATGCACGTTGAGTTAGATAGGGTGCCTCTGCGCGATGCCACATTGTCGCCAGAAGAAATCCTGATGAGCGAGTCTCAGGAACGCATGTGCGCTGTAGTCGAACCAGCAAAAATTGTTGACTTCCTTGCGATATGCGCGAAGTGGGAGGTCACAGCGGCGATTATTGGCGAGGTCACGGACGGCGACCGGCTCACCATCGATTGGCACGGCGAGCGAATCGTCGACGTGCCACCGCGCACCGTCGCTCACGAGGGCCCGGTATACGAGCGGCCGATAATGCGGCCGCAGTCGCAGGATGCGCTCAACGCGGACACCACCGACACGTTGCCCAAGCCCGCCACCGGCGCTGACATACGAAAACTTGCGCTGCGGATGGTCGCTACTCCGAATCTCTGCGATAAGTCGTGGATAACGCAGCAGTACGACCATTATGTGCGTGGTAACACGATCCTTGCGCAACCGGAGGATGCCGGCATGCTGCGCATTGACGAGCAAACCGGCCGTGGAATCGCGATCTCGACCGATGGCAACGGACGCTTCTGCAAGCTCGATCCGTACGTTGGCGCGCAGCTTGCCGTAGCCGAGGCGTATCGCAATATCGCTGTGACAGGGGCCAAACCGCTTGCGGTCTCGGACTGCCTGAATTTTGGAAGCCCAGAAGATGCTGGCGTGATGTGGCAGTTTCAACAGACGATCCGCGGAATTGCTGATGCCTGCCGTGAGCTTGAGATCGCCGTCACTGGCGGAAATGTCAGCTTCTATAACCAAACCGGTGAGACGGCGATCCATCCCACCCCGGTGATCGCGGTCCTCGGCACGATGGACGATGTAGCCCGCCGCATACCAATGGCGTTCGGACCGGATCAGACGCTGATTGTGATTGGGGACACTCGCACCGAACTCGACGGATCCGAATGGGCATTCGCTGAGCACGGACATATTGGCGGCAGACCGCCACGAGTGAACTTGCAACGAGAGCGCTCAATCGCGCAACTGATGACCAAAGCGGCCACGAATGGACTGGTTGCAGCAGCGCATGACCTTGCTGATGGTGGTCTATGGCAGGCGTTAGTCGAATCATGCATCGGTGGCAGCGTCGGCGCCCGGGTTGAGATTGCACCTTTTGAGCCGTTCGGTTTCCTATTTGGCGAATCTGCCGGCCGGTTGGTGGTCGCGGTCAAGGCCGGCTCTGAGGCAGCGTTGACGGTTGAATGTGATGCTCTTGATCTGCCATGGATACGGCTCGGGCGCACTGGTGGCGACGTCATCGAGGTCGCCGGCTCGTTCGAAATTCCGCTAACGGATCTTGCGGATGCTTGGCGTGCGACATTGCCGTCATTATTTGACACGGTCGAGGTCACCGCCGAAGCGCTCTGATGGTTACCCGCAAACCCCCGACCATCGATCAGGTGCATTCCGCACTGCGGCCGGTGGACGGCTGGCTGCGGAACGATTCAGAGCAACCTGCTCGTCCAGTGCTCGCAGATGCTGTTCGAATCTCAGCTCGGTATTTAGCGGGCGCCTATCCTGGCGGCGCGGTCGAAGTACGTATCCCCCCGTTTGTCGCCGTTCAATGTATCCAAGGACTCACCCACAAGCGGGGCACGCCACCCAACGTCGTCGAGACTGATTCACGCACCTGGTTGGAGCTTGTCACCGGCGCGATCACGTGGGAAACGGCTGTGCGAGATGCACGAGTGCGCACGAGCGGTTCGCGTGCCACGCTTGCCGAGTTGTTACCGATTGTGCAATCGCCGGCCGGTTGATCGGTCGAGCGAGTGCGCAGTATGAGCGCACCTTGTGCCGCGAATCATCCGCGCCCAAAGAGCGTGCTTCGGGCTCGGGTTGGCTAAGGTTGACAGCATGGATGCAGGGGGTCTCATAGCGTCATGGCCGGTCACTCATGCTTCGGCGGTCGTCCTAGCAGATGATGGGCGAGTAGTCGCCGAGTATGGCGACCAAAACCGGGTATATCGGCTCGCCTCGGTTACCAAACTGATCGCTGCTTATGCCGCGCTTATCGCAATCGAAGAAGGCGTATTCGAACTCGATGATCCCGCCGGTCCGGACGGCTCCACCATCCGGCACCTGCTTGCGCACGCCTCCGGACTAGATTTCGAGAGCCCAAAGGTAGTCGCTGCTCCTGGGCATCGACGGATCTACTCCAGTCCAGGGTTCGCTGCTCTCGCGGAGGAGATGGCCCAGAAATCAGGAATTCCGTTTGCTGAATATGCGCGACAAGCCGTATTAGAGCCGCTGCAGATGACTGCCACGACGATCAGCGGCGCGACCGGCAAACTCGACGACGGGGCCGATTCCAGCTGCGCCGACTTGAAGAAGTTTGCCGCTGAGTTGCTCAATCCGACCCTAGTTTCCAGACAGACCGTCGATGCGGCCACGGTTCCAGTGTTTGCTGGGCTCGACGGAGTGCTACCTGGATTTGGTCGCCAAACACCAAATCCGTGGGGCCTCGGCTTCGAAATTCGTGGAGCGAAATCGCCGCACTGGACTGGAACCAGGAACTCGACACAGACTTTTGGCCATTTTGGTCAGACCGGGACGTTTCTGTGGGTCGATCGGCAAGCGCAAAAAGCATGTATAGCGCTCACTGATCACGACTTCGGCCCATGGGCAGTCGAGGCGTGGCCATCGTTTAGCGACGCGGTCATAGACCTGTAGGGCTGGGTGCTCGGGCGGGTCTCAGGGTCAACTCAGGAGACGTCGAAACCGTCCTTCTGCCACTTTGCGCTGACAACACGACCGCAGCCGCTGCAAAGATCGCGCCTGATTCGTCATCGCCGAGTACACCGTGTTCCGGGCCGAGTGCCTCTCCTTCAGCACCGAGCACCCTTTGTCTGCACCGAGTACCTTGCCGTCCGCGTCGGGTATCCAAACGATAGCGCTGCCTGCCTCGTCAACGTCAAATACGCCACCATCGAGCGCATCGACTGCTTCGGATTCGAGCACCGCGTCTGCGCCTATTTCGAGTTCGAGCACCGCGCCCGCGCCTACTTCGGCACCAGTTCCAGCCGCGTCATCGGGTAGTCCCGCGCCGAGCGGTTCAGCTGCGCCGCGGACCTCGGGTTGATCGTGGCTCGCCTTGTTCAAATACGAGCACGAGGGTGGACTTGGCTCACCAAAACAGCTGCAAGAGGCAAAACTGAGCTGTGTCAGGATAAAACTGAGTTGCTTCAGAAATGGGGAGAATCAGGAGTAGGCAGCGATACCGGTGAGATGCTCGCCGAGGATGAGCGTGTGCACCTCATCAGTGCCCTCATAAGTGCGAACCGCCTCAAGATTATTCGCATGACGCATCGGTGAATATTCGAGGGTGACGCCGTTGCCACCAAGCATCTCCCGGGCATCACGACAGATTTTGATCGCTTCGCGGCAGTTGTTAAGTTTGCCGACCGAGATCATGTGTTGTTCAAGCTCATCGCGGTCCTTGAGCCGGCCTAAGTGCAGCGCGAGTAGCAGTCCCTTTTGGATCTCCAGCGCCATATTGACGAGCTTGACCTGCGTGATCTGGAACGACGTCAGCGGCTTACCGAACTGCTCGCGTTCGGCGCCATAGCGCAAAACAGTCTCCAGGGAGTCGCGTGCTGCGCCCATGGCACCCCAAATGATGCCGTACCGCGCTTCATTTAGACACTCGAACGGGCCACGAAGACCCTCAACCCGCAGTCGCGCAGAGTCAGGCAACCGAACGTCGTCGAGCTCGATATCGCACTGCACGGAGGCCCGCATCGCCAACTTCGCCGGAATCGGAGTCGCGCAATAGCCAGGTGTGACGGTGGGAATGAGGAACCCTCGGACCCCGTCATCGGTCATCGCCCAAATCACCGCAATATCAGCGAGGTTGGCCAAGCCAATCCACCGTTTGGACCCGCTGATGATCCAGTCATCGCCGTCGCGCCGTGCGAATGTCTTCATCGACGAGGGGTCCGAGCCCGCGGACGGTTCGGTGAGCCCGAAGCAGCCGATCGCCTCGCCGGTCGCCATCCGGGGCAGCCACTGCGATTTCTGCTCCTCCGTGCCGTGCTTGTGAATCGCGCTCATCGCAAGCGAACCCTGCACCGAGACCAAGGTACGGATCCCCGAGTCACCGGCTTCGAGCTCCATCATGGCCAAGCCGTACTGCACCGCCGACTTGCCGGCGCAACCGTAGCCCTGCAAATGCATGCCGAGCAGCCCAAGCTGCCCCATTTGAGGGATGAGTTCGCGGGGGAAGGTCGCCGTTTCGAACCAGTCGGCGATCTGCGGCCGGATCTGAGCATCAACGAATTCGCGCACTTCGGTGGCGGTAGCACGCTCATCGTCACTGAGCAGCGCATCGAGATCGAGTAGGTCAAAGATGGCAGGCATCACTCCAACATAGCGGTGAAGATCGCACTGTGCGATGACCTCGTGCGGCTGACCGTCACTGGCCGCGCACGCTGCTTAAGCGACACTGCTCCACGAGCAAATGAAGAACTATCGTTGAACAATGACATCTGAATCGGTCGTCGAGTCGGTCATCCTGCCTGTCAAACCTGGTCAAGAGTCAGATTTTGAGGCTGCGATGCGGCAAGCGGTCGCGATTATCAGCCGGCAGCGCGGGTTTCGCGGACTGCGACTGAGCCGGTGTATCGAGCGACCCAACGAATATCTGCTGCATGTGCAGTGGGCGCAACTAAGGGACCACACTGTTGGCTTCCGAGAGTCGGCTGACTACGCGCTATGGCGTACGGCGCTTCATCATTACTATGACCCGGTTCCCCAGGTCGATCACTTCGTAGACGTTCTGGTGCTCCGCTCGTCATAAGTGCAAGCTGCGGTGAAATGCGCTGAAGCAGAAGTAGTGATCCGCGTCGTTTGAGGTATCGGTGCGCCTAGTCCGGTCGTAGGATTGGTTGCATAACCCCTCGTTGACCCCGACCGGCAGGTGCCGAGACAAGAGGAATCCCGCGGTGGATCGCGAACAAGTAGACGAACCCCGCGAAGAATGCGGCGTTTTCGGAACCTGGGCTCCTGGCGAGGATGTCGCCAAACTTGCCTATTACGGGCTATACGCTCTGCAACATCGCGGCCAAGAAGCCGCTGGGATCGCCGTTAGTGACGGCGCGAGTGTGGTGGTCTATAAAGATATCGGCCTCGTCTCGCAAGTTTTTGACGAATCGACGTTGTCGAGTTTGCGGGGACATATCGCAGTGGGGCACTGCCGGTACTCCACGACCGGTGGCAGCACCTGGGAAAACGCTCAACCCAGCTTCCGCACCACTCGCGCTGGGGTCAGCATCGCGCTCGGTCACAACGGCAACCTCGTCAACACCTCTGAGCTTGCCAAACGAGCCAAGGAAATTGGCGTCGCCGGCATGAGCGGCACATCGACGGATTCCGACCTCGTCACCGCGCTTCTTGCTGCGAAACCAGATATTTCGATCGAGCAAGCTGCAATAGAACTGCTGCCGACACTGCGTGGCGCGTTTTGTTTCGTATTCATGGATGAGCACACGTTGTATGCCGCGCGCGACGCCAACGGTGTCCGGCCATTGGTGCTGGGCCGACTCGAACGCGGTTGGGTGGTCGCCAGCGAGACTGCTGCGCTCGATATCGTCGGCGCGAGTTTCGTGCGCGAGGTTGAGCCCGGTGAGCTGCTCGCGATTGACGCCGATGGTCTGCGCTCAACCCGCTGGGCAACCCCCAACCCCAAGGGTTGCCTCTTCGAATACGTCTATCTCGCTCGGCCGGACACCACGATCGCCGGCCGCGGCGTGCACGCGGCACGAGTGGAAGTCGGTCGCCGACTTGCCCGCGAGTGTCCTGCCGATGCTGACCTCGTGATTCCAACACCAGAATCAGGTACGCCGGCCGCGATTGGCTATGCCGAGGAATCTGGTATCCCATACGGCCAAGGCCTGGTCAAAAATGCCTATGTAGGTCGTACTTTTATTCAACCCAGTCAAACGATCAGACAGCTTGGTATCCGGCTAAAGCTAAACCCGCTGCGAGATGTGATCCGCGGCAAGCGACTGGTCGTGGTCGACGACACGATCGTGCGCGGTAACACGCAGCGGGCGCTTGTTCGGATGCTTCGCGAAGCCGGTGCACTTGAGGTGCATGTGCGGATATCGGCACCGCCGGTGAAGTGGCCGTGCTTCTACGGAATTGACTTCGCCAGCCCCGCGGAATTGGTTGCCAGCGGGCTTGATATCGATGGCGTACGTGCTTCGATTGGCGCTGACTCTCTGGGTTACGTCTCGTTGCCTGAGCTCATCAAAGCCACTGAGCAACCAGCTAACCGGCTGTGCACGGCGTGCTTCACCGGCGAGTATCCGATCGAGTTGCCGAGCGCCGATTTGATCGGCAAACATGTGCTCGAAGGCGTCTCTCGCAAGGTTGACTCTGATGGCTTATCAAGGCTGGACGCTGCTGGTGGGGCCGAAGACGCCGTTCGCCGCCCGTAGAATCGCCCCAACCCCTCTCGAGACCACACCAGCGCCCTCAGGAGCACCGTGACAGACTCATCGACCTATGCCGCCGCCGGAGTGGACCTTGAGGCGGGGGATCGCGCCGTCGAGCTGATGAAGGGCAAAATCGGCAAAGCCACTCGGCCAGAGGTGGTCGGCGGGCTCGGCGGATTCGCCGGGCTATTTGCCCTCGATCTCAGCAAATACACCGCACCTCTGCTCGCCTCCTCCACCGACGGAGTCGGTACCAAAATCGCCATCGCTCGCGCGCTCGACAAACACGACACGATCGGCCAGGATTTGGTGGCGATGGTCGTTGATGACATCGTGGTGTGCGGCGCCGAGCCACTGTTTTTGCAGGATTACATAGCCTGCGGCAAAGTTGTTCCAGAGCGGATCGCCGAGATCGTCGGTGGTATCGCTGACGGCTGCGCGATGGCGGGTGTGGCGCTCGTCGGCGGCGAAACTGCCGAGCATCCCGGCTTGATGGACCCACAAGAATACGATGTTGCGGCGACCGCGGTCGGCATTGTGGAGCGCGAAAATGTGCTCGGGCCAGACCGCGTTAGGCCGGGCGACGTGCTGATCGCGATGGCCTCGAGCGGAGTGCACAGCAACGGTTACAGCTTGGTGCGCAAAGTCGT
>JBDTCL010000336.1:0-11773 GCA_039923595.1 Antricoccus sp.
TCCGATCGGCGAGCTCTGCGGCGGTGATGCGGCCTGGGCGAGCGACCAGATGAACCGTGGGTCTTGCATCATCGGCGGCTAGCGCGGCCTCAAGTTGGTCGAGGTCACCACCCAAGGCATCTAAGAACGCTCTCGCGATCCACAACGGGTGGGCGTAGGTCACCGCGAGGTAGCCGAGACGATCCACTTGCGGGTCTGGTGCTATCCGGCTCATCCAATCGCTCGGACTGCGATAGGAGACCTTGCGCAATAGGGCGTTCACAAAGCCCGCCTGCCCCTGCGACAACACTCCGTAGGTGGCGCCAACCGTGGCCGAAACCGCCGCATGCCTCGGAACTCTCGTACGCAAAAGTTGATAGACCCCAAGACGAACGGCATTAAGGACATTGGCATCTAAGGTGTTGATCGGGCGGGCGGAAACGATATCAATGACCGCATCCAAGGTGCCGGTCGCGCGTAACGTGCCGTACGCAAGCTCTGTCGCTAGCGCCGCGTCACGATCAGATAGCCCCGTATCATCAAGTATTCGCGGCAGCACCAGGTTGGCATATGCATCGGCGTTGCTCACCGCACGAAGCACCTCATAGGCAACTCGCCGCGGGTCAGCCCCGATGGCGTTACGTCGGCCTTTTGGCGCTGAGCGCCGCTCATCTCTTCGTTGTTCAGCCATGTCGCTCCAGTTCGCCCCAACGCGCCCCGCGTGCGTAGTCCGGCGCTGCCATCGGCCGTTTGCCCGGTGGTTGAATCTCGCCAAGACGCACCGGGTGATCGGCGGTACCGATCGTGACTTCTCGTTTGCTGGTCCGGACCACTCCAGGGGGCCTGGGGTCTTCGTCGGTGATTTGCACCGGCCCAAGTCTGAGTCGAACACCATTAATCACTGACCAAGCGCCCGGATTCGGTGTGCGCGACCTGATGAAGTGATCGATTTCGGTTGCACTGGCGGTGAAGTCGACCTCGGAGTCGGATACGGAGATTTTCGGGGCCAACGTGATGCCCTCCTCTGGTTGCGCGACTGGGCGCGCGCTACCGTCCGCGACCGCATCGAGAGTTTCGACTAACGTCCGCGCGCCGATCTGCGCAAGCCGCTGAAGCACCCCACCGGCGGTGTCAGTCGGCCCTAGCAGCAGTGCGCGCTGAGCAAAAACGGGTCCGGTATCCAGGCCGGCTTCGAGCTGGAATGTGCTCACTCCCACCTCAGGATCAGCCGCGGCAATCGCGTGCTGTACCGGTGCGGCGCCACGCCATCGTGGCAGCAACGAAAAGTGCACATTGATCCAGCCGTGCTTCGGAATGGTCAATGCCGCCGGCGGGATCAGGGCACCGTAGGCAACGATAGCGGCGCAATCGAGGTGCAAATCTCGCAGCTGCTGCTCGATCCCCGGCTCCCTCAGCGTTGTCGGGGTGAGGACCGCAATTGCGGCATCGTCGGCCCGCTGCCCAACCGGTGACCGGTGCCGCGTCCGACCTCGGCCAGCCTGCGCATCTGGCCGCGTGAGCACCGCAACAACATCATGTTCACTCTGCAGCAACGCCTCTAGCGCTGGTACCGCCGCATCTGGGGTTCCGGCAAATAAGATCCGCATCGCTAATATCCCAGTGGTCCGTGCGGACTGAGTTTGATACTCGACTGCTCACCAAACCACTGCGCCGCGCGGATCGCGCGCATTGCTTCCTTACGCGTCGCTAAGTCAAGACGATCGATGAACAGCACGCCATCAAGATGATCAACCTCATGCAGTACTGCACGAGAAAGCAACCGCTCGGCTTCGATGATGACCGGCTCACCGTGCTCATTGAAGCCAGTCGCTCGGGTAGTGAGCGGCCGGGCGCAGGGAAATTTCATGCCGGGGATGGACAGACATCCTTCATCGTCGAGTTGCTCCTCATCTGAGATCGTCTCGATCACCGGATTCACCAAATGTCCGATCTCTCCATCGACGTGATAGGTAAATACCCGGGCGCTGACTCCGATCTGAGGGGCTGCCAGTCCGGCACCTTTGGCCGCCAACATCGAGTCGGTGAGATCGGCGATCAGATGGCGCAGCTCGGCGTCGAAGCTAGTCACCACCGTCGCTGGAGTACGCAGGATGGGATCACCAAATAATCGGATGGGAGTCACAGACACCCCGCTAGTCTAGTGACCGCATCGATCCTCATTCGATGTCCGGCGGGTCCATCACCACCCGAAGCCGATCAGCGGCCTTCACGGCGCTTCGACGCGCCTTTATCACTGCAAGGGCGCTTGCTAAGGCCGCACCCTGACCGATCGGGACGCGCAGCAAGATCCGTTCGAGCTGCGGGCTGCGCGCGTCGCGCACCGGGCCGAGCCTCTCGGCGCCGATCGGCAGTCCGTCATCCGTACTGGCCGCCAATACGGCGCTCGGATCGCCGATCAAAGCAGCCATGCGCACTGCTGGCGGAAACCGCAACTCGACGCGGTCGGCAAGTTCGCGCTCGGCTAACCACGCAGGGCTCCACCTCACGAGCGCTTGCACGACCGGTAGCTGAGCCGGGGCCATCACCACGACCCGGCCACCACTGGCCGCCGGACGCACCAACGCGGCCGCATTGAGCCACCGGCGCAGTGCTTCTTCAGTAGCAGTGAGGTCTGGCCGGGTGAGATAGGCCCAACCATCCATCAACAGCGCAGCACCGTAACCGCCGGCAACCACCGGTTCGGCTCCAGGTGTGGCGATCACGAGCGCAGGTCCGGGCTCTATCTGGTCCACAATATGGTCGCCTGCAGACTGGATAACGCGCGTCCCGGGCACCATGCGGCCGAACTCCTCAGCCGTGCGGCCAGTCCCCATCACCACGGCCCGTAGCTTATTGCCTGAACACACTTGACAATTCCACGCCGTTGCGGCGATACCGCACCACCGGCACGCCGCGTACTGCGCGGCTGCGTGCGACTGCCCAAGCGGGCCTGCGCAGTGATTGCAGCGCGCTGGAGTACGACAGCGTTCGCAGGCAAGCGCAGGCACATAACCACGCCGGGGCACCTGGATCAACACCGGCAAATCGTTACCAATCGCCGTACGCGTGGTCTGCAGCGCGATCGACGGCATCCGCGCCGAGTGTGCCGCCGCGTCCGATTTCAGATATCGATCATCGCCAGCGGCCATAATTCGCGGCGTTCGCGCACGCATCGTCCCGCGTGCCGACCGCAGCGGCTTTGCCCACCGTCGCTCGAGAAGCGCAGTCGCGGCAACTGACTGAGCGAAGCCACCCAGCAGCAACGCTGCGGCGCCGCGATGGGCACGAAGAACCGCCACGTCTCGGGTGTGAAAATACGGAGCGCGTTGCTCTTGATAAAGATCGTCTCCGTCATCCCAGATCGCGACAAGCCCAATATTGGCCAGGGGTGCGAAAATCGCCGACCGCGTCCCGATGGCGATCCGTACCTCCCCGCGAGCACATCTGAGAAACTGCCGATAGCGAGCGGCCGGGCCGGCGGCCGATGAGAGTTCGGCGAAGCCTGCGGATCCGACAACTTCTTTCATCGCCTCGCGAAGTCGGCGAAGGTCGCGCTCGTCCGGGACGACGATGACTGCTCCTCGGCCAGCAGCCGCCACATTGCCGGCAAGCTGCGCCAGGCACGCGGGCCAGTCCTCTCCGGCCGTGGCACTCCAGATCGCCCGCGGCGCCGTGCCTGCCGCGGCCGCTGCAACGAACCCGGGACCTAACTCGTATGCCGACCAACGATCGGCAACAACCGCCTCGTACTGCGCAGATTCGTTGGGCTCGGACTTTTCCGCTGCGGCGTTTCGCGGCGGTACCACCAGCCGAACAACATCGGAAAACGTGCCAGCAGAACGGTCAGCAGTAGCCCGCACTAACTCGCGAATCTCAGCGGTGAGCACGACTTCTCGCGATACCAGGCGGTCGATATGCGCCAATTTGCCGTGATGTTCGCTTGCGGCTTTGCGCTCCAGCACGAAGCCGCTGACCGACTTGCCAGCAAACCGCACTTTAACCCGGGTGCCGGGCACGGCGGACTGGTAGTCCGGTTCAGAAATGAGGTAGTCGAAGGTGCGATCCAGGTGCGCAAGTGGCACATCGACCGACACCGACACTACGGGCCGGTCGATGTCCACCTAGGAGCTGCTTACTGCTTTCTTAAGCGCGTCGACGCGGTCGGTGCGCTCCCACGGGAAGTCTTGATCAGGGCGCCCGAAATGACCGTACGCTGAGGTTGCACTGTAGATCGGCCGCAAGAGGTCGAGGTCTCGGATAATCGCGGCGGGCCGCAGGTCGAAGACCGTCTCGATGGCCTGCTCGATTACCTCAGTTGAGTATGTCTCGGTGCCAAAGCATTCGACAAAATGGCCGACTGGTTCGGCCTTTCCGATCGCGTAGGCGACTTGTACTTCGCATCTGTCAGCTAGACCAGCTGCAACAACATTCTTGGCCACCCATCGCAGTGCGTAGGCGGCCGATCGATCAACCTTGGACGGATCTTTACCGGAGAACGCACCACCGCCATGACGGGCGTACCCGCCATAGGTATCGACAATGATTTTGCGGCCCGTCAGCCCGGCATCACCCATCGGCCCACCCACAACAAACTTACCGGTTGGGTTCACCAGCAGCCGGTAATCTTCGGTATCCAGATCAAGGTCGGCAATGACCGCGTCCACCACGTGCCGTTTGATGTCCGGGGTCAACATCGAATCGAGCCCGACGTCCTCAGCGTGCTGCGTTGAGAGCACTACCGTATCGAGGCGGGTCGGCTTGTCGTCGATGTATTCGATGGTGACCTGAGTTTTGCCATCTGGGCGCAAGTACGGCAGCGTGCCGTCCTTGCGAACTTCGGTGAGCCGTCTGGCGAGCCGGTGTGCCAAGGCGATCGGCAGTGGCATGAGCTCAGGGGTTTCGTTGCAGGCGTAGCCGAACATCAGACCCTGATCGCCGGCACCTTGAGAGGCGATTTCGTCTTCAGAGCCGCCGGTGCGGCTCTCGTGCGAGCTGTTGACACCCTGCGCGATATCGGCCGACTGCGCGCCGATCGAGATGCTTACACCACATGACAGTCCGTCGAAACCTTTAGCTGAGGAGTCGTAGCCGATATCAAGGATGCGGTTACGCACGATGGTCGGAATGTCGGCATACGCACTCGTCGAGACCTCACCCGCGACGTGCACTTGACCGGTCATGATCAAGGTTTCGACCGCAACCCGTGCCCTTGGGTCCTCGGCAAGCAGTGCGTCCAGGATTGCATCGCTGATTGAGTCAGCAATTTTATCCGGATGACCCTCGGTAACGGACTCAGATGTGAATAGTCTGCGGGACACAATTCTCCTCGTGCGATGGATAAGACCGGTATGCAGCTAGAAATCTATCGTACCGATCGGTCCCGACGGTCCAGTTCGGCACAGATCACATCGAGCAGGGCCGCTGCGACCGCCGTTTTGGGTCCGCTCGCGATATCAATCTGCGAACCGTCAATGCCGAGCACCGCACCGCTGTTCGTATCAGCCTCAAACGCGCCACCGGAAGCGACCGAGTTGACAAGCAACAGGTCGCACCCCTTGCGAGCAAGCTTCGCCCGGCCGTACTCCATAACAGAGTGCTGCTCATCGCCCGTCTCGGCAGCAAATCCCACAATGAGTGCTCTCGCCCCCAGTTCGCCTGATGATCGTCGAGCCACCAAAGTCGCCAGCAGATCCGGATTTTTCTCCAGCGTGAGCACGTCTGGGGCACCGTCGGTCTTCTTGATCTTGGACGAGCGGTAGATCGTCGGCCGAAAGTCCGACACTGCGGCAGCCATCACGATCACATCGGCACTCACGCTGTGTCGATCAAGCTCGGTCTGCATTTGTAGCGCCGACTCGATTCGCACGACATGCGCACCAGCGGGATCTGCTGCTGACACATTCGCCGCGATTAACGTCACATCCGCGCCGCGCGCCGCTGCAACACGAGCGATTGCCCAGCCCTGCTTGCCTGAGGAGCGGTTGGTGAGAAATCGAACCGGGTCCAGGGCCTCACGGGTGCCGCCAGCGGTCACAACCACTCGCAGACCTGTCAGGTCGGCGGGCAGTGATTGCGGTCGATGCAAAAGTAACTGCGCCAGCGCACTGATTTCAGCTGGTTCTGCCAGCCGGCCCGGTCCGGTATCGCTGCCGGTCAAGCGACCATTTGCCGGGCCAACAAAACTGACCCCGCGATCACGCAGCAGCGAGACATTGGCCCGCGTTGCCGGGTGCTCCCACATCTCTGTGTGCATCGCAGGGGCAACAAGTACCGGACAGCGGGCGACCAGCAGGGAGGCGGTAAGCAGATCATTGGCACGACCTGCGGCCATCCGAGCGATCAGATCCGCTGTTGCCGGCGCGATCAGCACCAAATCGGCCTGTTGCCCAAGTTTGACATGACGCACTGACGGGATGTCGTCATAGACATCGGCGGTAACCGGGTTTCCGCTCAGTGCCTCAAATGTCGCCGCGCCGACGAATCGCAGGGCATTACGCGTTGGGATGACATCAACGTGATGCCCAGCCTCGGTTAAGTGCCTCAGGACTTCGCACGATTTATAGGCCGCGATGCCGCCCGCGACGCCAAGAATGATGCGGCCTGAACTCCCCTGCGCGGCGAGGTTCATAGCAGAAAGAACTAGCTTTCGAGGCGCTCGTAGGAGAGAAGGCCTTCATTGATTTCGCGCAGCGCGATAGATAGCGGCTTCTCTTGCGGTTGAGTATCGACGAGGGGCCCGACGTGCTCAAGCAGCCCTTCAGAGAGTTGGCCGTAATAGGCATTGATCTGGCGGGCACGCTTCGCGGCGTAGATAACCAGAGCATACTTCGATGAGGCATGCGTCAGCAATTCATCGATGGGTGGGTTGGTGATGCCTTCGGGGGCGGGTACTACTCCGGACACAATGATCCATTCAGTCGGCCTAATAAATCCTACAAAATTGGGCTCAGCCGCAATCGCCAAAGGCGCGGCGGTCAGCCTGCAACAATCAAGTCTACCAAGCGGGCAGCTGCTTCGGCGACGTCATCATTAACGATGGTCACATCGAACTCGCTCGCGGCGGCCAGTTCTACGTCACCCTGCGCCAAGCGAGCCGCAATAGCTTGCTGATCCTCGGTCCCCCGCCCGGTCAACCGCCGACGAAGTTCAGCACGATCTGGCGGCGCGAGGAAGATCGTTAGTGCCTCAGGCAGTTCATTTTTCACCTGCCTCGCTCCATCCAACTCGATTTCTAGCAAGACCGAATAGCCAGCGTTAAGTTTTTCCAGTACCGCGGTGCGCGGCGTCCCGTACTGGTTCCCAGCAAAGGTGGCCCACTCTAAGAGCTGATTGCGAGCGATCATCTCATCAAATTGGTCTGGATCGATGAAGAAGTAATGTTCACCGTCGATTTCACCCGGTCGCGGTGCGCGGGTCGTCGCCGAAATTGACAACCAGAACACCGGTGCCCCCTGAGCCTCCCGCTGCGTCCGGATCTGCGCCATTACCGATCCCTTCCCGACTCCAGATGGTCCGGTGAGCACATATAGCCGACCGCGACGCTCACGAGATTGGCCGTTCGCGGCCACATCCATGCAAAGCTCCTGGTGTACTGATCGTGATTGCGAACTTAGCCTCGGGCGCTGATTTCGCGCTCCAACGCGACGCGCTGTTTGGCACCCAATCCACGGACTCGACGAGTGGGTGAAATCTCGAGCTTCTCCATGATGCGCACGGCCTTGACGCTCCCTATTCCCGGTAGCGACTCGATAACATCAAGCACCTTTGTCCGGCCCACGACTTCGTCGGTCGCACCCGCTTCAAGAACGTCGCTAAGGGATACACCGCCACGCTTAAGTCTTGCTTTGAATTCAGCACGACGTTTGCGAGCATCAGCGGCCTTGTCCAACGCGGCGGCGCGCTGTTCGGGGGTCAGTTTCGGCAACGGCATGAGAATCCTTACTAGAGCAGTTATTTCACGTTCAGGGTTGATTCGGTCGCGCGGCTAGGATGCCCGGTGCATGATCACTGCTGAGCCGATCTGCTTCGCCTTGTCGGCGATAGCTCCGACGCGAGGCCCGGCGCGCAGGACGTCTCGTGAAGTACTGATTATTACCGTACTACCTGCACCAAATAGGGCGGCAACATCAGCGGGTGTGGCACCTTGAGCGCCCACACCCGGAACCAAAATAGGCCCGCGGAGCGCGCTCACGTCAGCATGGTCTGAGCCAATGGTCGCGCCCATCACGATGCCGACACTGCCCAGCGTTGTTGCCTCGATCGCATTGCATCGCGCCGCGGCGTTGACAATCGCCTGGGCGACGCTGAGCCCATCGGAATCGATTGCTCGCTGCAGTCCGGCGCCTTCAGGATTAGATGTTTCGGCAAGCACAAAGACACCCGATTGGTGCGCGATGGCAGTTTGGATCAATGGTTCAAGCGAGCCGAAGCCGAGATATGGCGAGATCGTCAGCGCATCGCAATACATCGGGCTTTCGGTGCGCAGGTATGCATCGGCGTATGCGGCGGCAGTTGAACTCAGATCACCCCTTTTCGCATCGAGAATTACGATCGCACCCGCGCGGCGGGCGGCCTGGATGGTCCTCTCTAGGACGGCGAAGCCGGCTGCGCCGTGTCGTTCGAAAAACGCTGCTTGTGGCTTCAGAACGGCCACCGTCTGCGCCAACTCTTCAACACAGTGCATGGCGAATGATTCCAAACCGCGCACATCGTCGGTCAGACCCCACTCGAGGAGCAATGCGGCATGCGGGTCGATACCCACGCAGAGCGGAATCCGCTCACCCAGCGCGCGCAGCAGTCGATCGCCAAATCCGGGTTGAGCAGCATCACTCGTCACCGTTAACTCCGTAGCTCGATGTGGCGTGGATCAGCGTGCGCAGCAATTGCGGACCGCCATAAACGAAGCCGGTATAGAGCTGTATCAGGGTCGCTCCTGCATCAAGCATCGCAAGTCCATCGTCGGCATGCGCGATGCCGCCAACACCGATAATCGGCAATGCGCCACTAGTTTCGGTATGGATGAACCGGACCACCTCGCGTGCTCGACTTCTCAGTGGTGCGCCGGACAACCCCCCCGCTTGAGCTGACCAATGCTGATCGGCAGCGCAGATGTCAGATCTGCGAATCGTCGTATTGGTGGCGATGACGCCTGCCACACCTGCATCGGTGAGGACGCTGAGCAGCTCGCCGATTGCCTCATCGGTAAGGTCCGGCGCGATTTTGACGAGCAGCGGAACCCCTTCGGTTTGCGCCATCAGAGCGGCCAGAAGTTCGGTGAGGTAACCGCGATCTTGTAGCGCTCGCAGCCCCACGGTGTTCGGGCTGCTGACGTTGATCGCGACATAGTCGGCATATCGCCTGATCTCGCGCAAAGACGCCACGTAGTCCTCAACCGCGCGTTCGATCGGCGTCAGTTTGGATTTGCCGATGCTGATGCCCAGTGGCACATCAGGTTTGCCGACAGATTCCAGTTGCCGGGCAAGCGCCTGTGCACCCGGATTGTTGAATCCCATGCGATTGATAATCGCGCCAGACTCGGTGAGCCGAAACATTCGCGGCGTCGGATTGCCAGGTTGCGGCAGCCAGGTGACCGTTCCAGCCTCAATATGTCCGAAACCTAGCGCTGACCAGGCGTGCAACGCGCGAGCGGACTTATCCATACCAGCAGCAAGTCCCACACGATTAGCGAAGCTGAGCCCGAAAACAGCCACCGGTTCGGGGGCGTCAATCTGCATCAGTCGGCGGATCACGCTTTGGCGACGCGGCGAGTGTGAGACCTTCTCCAGTCGCCGCATCATCCATTCGTGCGCTGACTCCGCGTCCGCGTCATTGATTCGAAATAGCCACGGCTTTGCAGTCCGATAAGCGAGATCAGCCAGCGTCATGAGATCTGCGCAATGCAGCTTGGATATCTTGCAGCGAACGAACGCCGACATCCCCAGCGATCAAGGCCTCGATCCCTTGCACAGCCGCGGCTGAGCCAGGCACGGTAGTAATGCACGGGATGCTAGCCGCAATGGCCGCGGATCGAATTTCGTATCCGTCACGACGATTGGATCCATTTCCGGCACCACCGCCAGGTGTGTTGATCACCATGTCGATTTCTCCGGCAAGGATTCGTTCGACGCAGTTGTCGGGACCATCGCTGAATTTGCGAACGACCTCTGCTCTGACACCGTTGCGCCGTAATACCTGCGCGGTCCCAGCGGTGGCGAGGATATCGAATCCCAGATCTGCTAATCGCTTCACCGGGAAAATGGCCGACCGTTTGTCGCGGTTGGCCAAACTCACAAAAACCTTGCCAGAGGTGGGAAGTGAGCCGTAGGCAGCAGCTTGAGATTTGGCGAACGCGGTTCCAAATTTCGCGTCGAGGCCCATCACTTCGCCCGTCGATTTCATTTCCGGGCCGAGCACGTTGTCGAGGTTTTGGCCCTCTGAATCACGGAACCGGTGAAACTGCATGACCGCTTCTTTGACCGCAATCGCGCAATCTTGCGGCAAGTCTCCCCCATCGCCGGTCGCCGGCAGGAAGCCGTCGATGCGCAACTGTTTGATCGTTTGGCCGACCGCGATTCGCGACGCTGCTTTGGCCAACGACACCGCGGTTGCCTTGCTCACGAATGGCACCGTTCGTGATGCTCGCGGATTTGCTTCCAGCACAAACAACACGTCGTCTTTAAGCGCGTATTGGACATTGAGTAAGCCGCGCACCCCGACGCCTTCGGCAATTTTGCGAGTCGATTCGCGGATCCGTTCGATATCGCTTATCCCGAGGGTGATCGGCGGTAGCGCGCAAGCTGAGTCGCCAGAATGCACACCCGCTTCTTCGATATGTTCCATCACACCGCCGAGATACAGATCTTCGCCGTCATACAAGGCATCGACGTCAATCTCAACCGCATCTTCCAGGAAACGATCCACCAGAACGGGATGCTCAGGACTGACCTGCGTCGCCCGATCGATATAGCCCTCAAGGGTGGCATCGTCATACACAATCTCCATACCGCGCCCGCCGAGTACGTAGGAGGGACGCACCAGAACTGGATACCCGATTTCATCAGCGATCTCTTTCGCTTCTAAATATGACATCGCGGTGCCATGTTTAGGCGCAGGCAAATTTACTGCGTGCAGCACGCGGCCAAATGCGCCGCGTTCTTCAGCTAAGTCAATTGCCTCTGGCTGGGTACCAAGAATCGGTACTCCAGCATCCTTTAATCGCTGCGCTAGTTTCAGCGGCGTCTGACCACCGAGTTGACAGAGCACGCCCTCAATGGGTCCGGCAGCGCGCTCCACTTCAATGACTTCGAGTACGTCTTCGAAAGTGAGCGGTTCGAAATAAAGCCGATCGGAGGTGTCATAGTCAGTGGAAACTGTCTCGGGGTTGCAGTTGATCATGATCGTCTCGTAGCCGGCCTCGCGCAGCGTCAGCGCCGCGTGCACGCACGAATAGTCAAACTCGATTCCCTGACCGATCCGGTTTGGCCCGCTGCCTAGAATCACCACTGCCGGCTTCTGCCGCGGTTCGACTTCACATTCCTCGTCGTATGAGGAGTAGTGATAAGGCGTGAAAGCCTCGAATTCAGCCGCGCACGTATCGACCGTTTTGTAGACCGGACGAATTCCCATTCGCCAGCGCAGCAAACGGACGCCGTCCTCTCCAGCAAGCTCTGGGCGCAGAGCCGCGATCTGTGCATCTGAGCAGCCGGCGCGTTTAGCCTTGCGCAACAGTGATTGCGTCAAGCTCGGCGCATCCATGACTTCAGCGCGCAGCTGAACTAACTGTGCGATCTGGTCC
>JBDTCL010000337.1:0-7849 GCA_039923595.1 Antricoccus sp.
TGCAGCACGAAGACGGTCATTCGATGCTGCTGGCCTCCACCAATCCGGCGGTCGTCGCATATGACGCAGCGTTCGGTTTCGAGCTCGGGCACATAGCGCAGGATGGCATCACCCGGATGTTCGGTGACGGAGCGGACGGTCGCGATCAAAACGTTATGTATTACCTGACGCTGTACAACGAGCCCTATCCGCAGCCTGCTGAGCCCGAGGGTCTCGATGTCGAGGGTCTGCTCAAGGGCATCTACCTCTACAGCAGGGGCCATGATTCAGGTCGGCCGCGCGTCCAATTATTGGCTTCTGGGGTCGCTGTGCCGTGGGCGCTCAAGGCCCAACATCTGCTCGGCTCTGAGTGGGGTGTCGATGCAGACGTGTGGTCGGTGACATCGTGGAATGAGCTTCGGCGCGAGGCAATTGAAGTCGATAAGCACAATCTACTGACACCGGGAGATCAACCCAGGGTCCCCTACATCACCAAGCGCCTTGCCGAGAGCACCGGTCCCATTGTCGCGGTGTCCGATTTCATGCGCGCGGTGCAAGATCAGATTGCTCGTTGGATCCCGGGTTCGTACGCGTCGCTCGGCACTGATGGGTTCGGGCTTTCTGATACTCGCCCGGCGTTGCGTAGGCATTTCAATGTCGATGCCGAGTCGATCGTTCTGCAAGCACTGACCTCCTTGGCCGAGCGAGGCGAGTTCGACGCGACGCGGTTAGTCGAAGTAGGCGATAAGTACCACGTTGATGATCCAACTCAAGTCGAAGCGGATTTCACCGGCGGACAGCCCGCGTAGCGTGAAATCGAGCGCGTCAATTGGCAATACTGAGTAGTAACCATCAAGGTGGACATGTGATCGCAATCGTCGCGCCCGGTCAGGGCTCTCAAACTCCGGGAATGTTGCAGCCGTGGCTGGACCTTGATGGCGCCGAAGCGACAATCCGGTGGATGTCTACGTTGACCGGCTTGGATTTGTTGCGGCTGGGCACCAGCGCTGAAGCCGACGAAATTAAGGACACCGCTATCACGCAGCCACTGGTGGTCTGCCTGGCGTTGCTTGCTTTCGAGCAACTAAAGATTCCAAACCGCGACAACGTGATCGTCGCTGGACACAGTGTCGGTGAACTCGCCGCGGCCGCGATGGCTGGAGCGTTACACCGTGATAGTGCCGTGGCGCTCGCCGCGGTGCGTGGCGGTGCCATGGCTAACGCGTGCGCTCTTGCCAAAACTTCTATGGCCGCTGTCGTTGGCGGTGATCGCGAAGAAGTTATCCACGCTATCGAGGCCGCGGGTCTGAGCGCAGCCAATGTTAATGGTGGTGGTCAGATTGTGGCCGCAGGCACTGCCGAGCAGATCGCTGCGCTAGTTGCAGACCCACCGCCGAAAGCACGAGTGATTTCCTTACCTGTCGCTGGCGCCTTCCACACGAAGTACATGCAGCCGGCGATGCAGATCATGACTTCGATCCGCGACGGTATTCCCACTGCTGACCCGACCGTCCGACTTCTATCGAATGCCGATGGCACAGCTGTTTCCAGCGGGGCCGATTATCTGACGCGGCTGGTGTCTCAAATTGTCTCGCCGGTGCGGTGGGACCTATGTATGCAGACCATGCTCGATGCTGGCGTGAGCGCGATGATCGAGTTACCGCCTGCTGGCGCCCTGACCGGTCTGGCCAGACGCGGCATGAAGGGTGTCAAAACACTCGCCATTAAAACGCCTGACGACCTCGCGGCCGCTCACCAGCTCATTTCAGATTCTGCTGCCTCATGACATTCGAGGTTCAGCGGCACCACTCTGCAATCACGGCCTTCGGCGCCTACCGGCCAGCCCGTGTGGTTACCAATACCGAATTGGCCGAAGTGGTCGATACGAGTGATGAGTGGATTCGCAGCCGAGTTGGCATCACCACCAGGTACTTCGCTGCGCCAGATGAATCAATCGCAGATATGGCGATCGCAGCCGGCCACGCAGCGTTGAGCGCAGCGCATGTCGATCCAGCGGATATCGATCTGGTAATTGTCGCATCATGCACGCTTGAGACGCCGATTCCAGGCGCGGCAGCCGAAGTAGCGCACCGACTTGGCATCGATAGTCCCGGCGCTTATGACTTGAACGCCGCATGCGCAGGATTTTGTTATGGCCTCGCCCATGCATCCTCGGCGATCCAAAATGGCGATTCGCGGCGCGCGCTTGTGATCGGAGTCGAAAAGTTCACGAACTGGACCGACGACAGCGACCGAACCACGTACATCATCTTTGGTGATGGCGCTGGCGCGGCGGTCGTGAGTCGATCGGAGCAACAGCTTATCGGGCCGACTGTCTGGGGCAGTTGCGGCGATCGGCCGGAGATCATTTCGATCCCGGATCGGCATGGCGTCCTCGGGATGGATGGTCGGGCTGTCTTCCGGTGGGCCACGACAGAGATGCGCGATGAAGTAATTAATATCTGTGAACAATCTGGTGTCAAAATCACCGATATCGACGTTTTCGTACCTCATCAAGCGAATATGCGAATTATTGATGCAATGCTTCGCGGGTTAAAGTTTCGCGACGATACAGTCATCGCCCGCGATATCGAGCTGTCTGGCAATACATCAGCGGCGTCGATCCCGTTAGCATTAAGCTCGCTCGCCAAGAGCGGCCAGGCTACAACCGGAGACCTGGTTCTTGTGATTGGCTTTGGAGCAGGGCTGACCTTCGCCGGACAGCTCTTTGTAATGCCTTAGGACAATCGGCAGGACCACTGCCCGATAACGATGAAAGGAACCACAGTGCCAACAAAGCAAGAAATCCAGGACGGCCTAGCAGAAATCCTCGAAGAGGTCGCTGGCGTCATGCCTGAAGATGTCTCGCCGGAAAAGTCATTCACCGATGATCTCGACGTCGACTCGCTGTCAATGGTAGAGATCGCTACGGCTGTTGAAGACAAGTGGGGCGTGGCAATTCCCGACGACGAATTAGCCAATATCAAAACCGTCGGGGACGCGATCACGTTCGTCGACACCCACCAGTAGTGATCGTGGCGTGCCTCGTCTGGGAGCCAGAGGAGGCACGCTAATAAATTAGCCAGCTGCGAAATCTGCCCAGGCCCGCCGATGTCCAGCTGGGCCTTTTGATGCGAATGAGGAACTGAGTGAGCGACATCGTCATTACGGGGCTCGGCGCGACGACCCCACTCGGGCCGGACCTTAAATCAACGTGGGCGCAACTACTCGCCGGAGCCTCTGGCGCGCGGTTGATCGAAGCGCCGTGGGCACAACAACTCTCCACCCGATTCGCCTGCTTCTTCGCTGTTCCCCCAGCCGACCAACTTGACCGGGTTCGAGCACGTCGGCTGGATCAATCCCAACAGGCCGCATTGGTCGCGGCGAAGGAAGCCTGGGCCGCGGCCGGTACGCCAGCGATCGACCCAGAACGTCTTGCGGCGGTCGTCGGTACTGGGATTGGTGGCGCGGTGACATTGCTTGCGCAGCACGACGTGGTCAATAATCAAGGGCCGCGGCGCGTTAGCCCACACTCGGTACCCATGCTGATGCCCAATGGACCCGCTGCAGCGGTTGGTCTAGAAGTCGGCGCTAAGGCTGGTGTTCACACGACGGTGAGCGCGTGCGCTTCGGGTGCCGAAGCGATCTCACTCGCCGCCGATCTGATCCGCGCCGGCCGTGCTGACGTCGTCATCGCCGGTGGTGCTGAATCGTGCATCCATCCCATGCCGCTCGCTGGTTTCGGGGCTGCCCGCGCGCTGTCAACACGCAACGATGATCCGCAAGGTGCATCGCGTCCCTTTGACAGGGACCGCGACGGCTTCGTGATGGGCGAAGGCGCCGGAATGATGGTGCTCGAGAGAGCCGACTTTGCCGCCGCCCGCGGCGCAAAGGTGATTGCGCGGTTCGCCGGAAGTGGTATTACCTCGGACGCATACGACATCGTCGCGCCGGATCCGACCGGCGCTGGGTCCGCTCGCGCGATCCGTTTCGCCTTGCGTGATGCGGGACTCACCGGTGCCGATGTGAATCACGTGAATGCCCACGCGACGTCCACTCCCAAAGGCGACGTGGCTGAAGCTGCGATGATCCGTCAGATGATCGGTGACGGTGCATCCGTAACGTCGACGAAGGGTGCAACAGGCCACATGATGGGTGCCACCGGAGCAGTCGAGGCTGTATTCGCGGTGCTTGCCATTCGCGATCAAGTGAGCCCGTTCGTTCTCAATCTCGATAATCTGGACCCCAGTCCAGATGTCCACGCGATCGATATCGTGCGCGATAAGCCGCGCAATATGGTCATCGACGTGGCGCTGAGTAACTCATTCGGATTTGGCGGCCACAATGTCGCGCTGCTATTCGCCAAGCCCTAGTACAGAACGCCTGAAGGAGTCAATTGCTGTGAGTACCGAGGCTGCGCAGATCGTCGCAAAGGAAGCTACCCCTGAGGATCCGCGTGATCCGGTACTTCGGATGGCGGCACTATTTGATCGCGATTCCATGGAGCTGTACAACTCTCGCGATGAAGGCAGCGGCGTGGTGTGGTCGAGGGGACGGATCGAGGGCGTTCCAGCTATCGCATTCTGCACTGATGCGACCAAAATGGGCGGTGCGATGGGTGTCGCGGGCTGCGTCAACATCGTCGATGCGATTGACACGGCGCTTCGCGAACGCGTCCCGTGCATCGGTATTTGGCACTGCGGTGGCGCGCGACTGGCCGAAGGTGTCGTCGCACTCGATGGCGTCGGCAAAGTGTTTGCCTCGATGGTGAACGCCTCTGGCAAGATCCCGCAAATTTCGGTCGTCCTTGGTCCGGCCGCAGGTGGCGCCGCGTACGGTCCGGCGTTAACCGATGTGGTCGTCATGAGCGCTTCTGGCCGAGTCTTTGTGACCGGCCCCGAGGTAGTGCGCTCAGTAACCGGCGAGCAGGTCGATATGGAGCAACTCGGCGGGCCAGATACCCACGGGCGCAAGAGTGGGGTCGTCCACATCACGACTGATAGTGACCAAAGCGCGCTGCAAAAGGCCCGAGATCTGGCCAGTTTGCTTGGCGATCAAGGCAGATTTGACCTCGCCAAGATCGGCGAGCCGGACGATGTTTCAGACACCTTCCCCGCAGAAGCACGGCGCGCATATGACGTGAAACCGATGATCCGCCGGATTTTGGATAATGATTTCCTGGAGATTCAGGCGAAATGGTCACCGAACGTGGTCATTGGTCTGGGCCGAATGGGCGGTCGCAGCGTCGGAATTGTCGCCAACAATCCAATCCGCATGGGTGGTTGCCTGACTGCGCAGGCCGCGGAGAAGGCGGCTCGGTTCGTCCGGATGTGCGATGCCTTCGGAATTCCATTGGCTGTCATTGTCGACGTGCCAGGGTATTTGCCCGGTGTCGGGCAGGAGTGGGATGGTGTCGTACGCCGCGGAGCCAAACTGCTGCATGCATTTGCTGAGTGCGTCGTTCCGCGGGTCACGCTGGTCACCCGCAAACTTTACGGCGGGGCTTATATCGCTATGAACTCAAAATCCCTCGGTGCCACTAACGTATTCGCCTGGCCGACCGCAGAGGTGGCGGTGATGGGTGCCAAGGCGGCGGTTGGCATCCTGCACCGCAAAACGCTCGCTGCAGCGCCTGTGGAGGAACGAGAGGCTTTGCAGGACAAACTGGCGGCCGAGCACGAGAAACTGGCCGGTGGAATCGAGCGGGCAATTGAGATTGGCGTCGTGGACCGCGTCATCAACCCGGCCGACACGCGCAGCGAGATCATTCAGGCCCTGGCTTCGCGCCCTGGCGGACGCGGCATGCACGGCAATATCCCGCTGTAGGCAGCGACCCCGGCGCAGAATGCCCGGCTAGCCAGCCCGATGAATCATGGCAGCTGGGGCACCGTCACCGCCTTCGCGGTAGACCTCAAGGGCGTCATCGAACGACTGGCCGAGCAAAGCGTCAATTCCAGCTTGCAGTTCATCGAGCGTTCGCGCCGCTCGCTGTACCTGGCGTAGCGAGTTCTCGCTGATGAGAATATCGCCACTGGCTGAAATGGCAGTGCGATGAAACCCGTCTCCGGGAACGTAGCAAATACGCTCACCTTCGCCAGCGGCTGTGCCCTCCTCGATGACCTCAAAAACAATCGTCGGCCACGATTTCATCGCATTTGCAATTGCATTCGCGGTGCCGGCCGGGCCACTCCACTGACATTCAGCCCGCTGCCGCGACGGCTCAGCGGGCTGATTGACCCAGGGCAGGCGAACCGGCGTGCGTAGGGCGCTAGAAAGGGCCCACTCGGCATGCAAAAGGAGCGCCTGTGGGCAGGCGTGAATAAACACCACTCCACGCGTGTTCATCGCTACCTCCGAGATGTCATCGACGTCTTCCCCAACGCCGTTCTCGAGGTCGCGCAACAGCTGGTGGACTGTGACACGGTGGTAGTTCTGCTTCTATTGTGCCTTGTGGGACTGGTGTTGCGCTAGTGCTGGCATCAGAACAACAAATAGTGCGCCACCTTTGACTCTGCAATTTCGTAGGACGCCTAGGCTGTTACCCGCTGCAGAAATCCGAATCCATCGAAGGGCCCTGATGAGCGACACGCCTGAAAAAGATCTCAAATCAGACCTAGCTGAGCACCCGCGGCCAGAGACCGATTCGGAACTTGAACCGGGCCCACAAATCGACTCAGAAACTGAAGCCGACGCGGACCCGGATCCTGTGGTGGTTACCACAGCCACCACGAGGCGACGACGGCTATTTACTCGCAAAGCGCACCAAAATCCGGACATACCTGAGTACAACGTGCGCATCTGTCGGCTTGAGGATCTCGCCGCCTTCGAAAACTCGACCTACGTGCACCCGGAGATCGTGCGGTCGTGGCTTGCCCTGCAGCAGTTCGGTGAAGTAACACTCCTCGTGATGTGGCACCGCAATACCACCCCGGCGGGTCAGGTACTCATTTCTTGGACAGGCGACTGGGACGACGAGGTACGCAAAGCACTTCCTGGAGTGCCAGCACTGTGCAATTTGCATATTGAGGACGAGCATCGCGGCCATGGGCTGGCCCGCCAGCTCATCGACGCAGCTGAAAAGCTCGCCCGAGGCACCGGGTACGCCCGGCTTACCATCGGCGTCGATGAATCCAGTACCGACGTCAAGAAGTATGGCGATCTCGGCTTTCACGACAGTGAGCTGCGCACTGAATCGAGCTATAGCTACAAAGACGCCGCTGGTAAGAAACAATCTGCCACCGAGCGGATCGCCGCGCTCGTCAAGGATCTCACCCCAAAGGCCGATGTCGAAGACGAACCTGTTGCCGAGACGGCCGCTAAATCAACGGCGCAGGATGCCATCGACGCTGCTGAAGTGTCGGGCGCGGAGGCCGATGAAACACCCGACGTCGCTGAGGTTGAAACCGCGGACAGCGCAGAGTGAGCGACTCCACGCTTGGGTAATGCACTTCACACAGGGTGCTCGGTGTACGTTATAGGACGGCCTTAAAACAATAGAAGTCTCAACTAAAATGCGGTGCCGGAGGAAGTAAGAAATGGGATCAATCAGAGTTGCCATCGTCGGGGTGGGCAACTGTGCCTCATCACTCATTCAGGGAGTTCATTACTACCGTGATGCTGACCCGGCACAGACCGTCCCCGGCCTGATGCATGTCAAGTTCGGCGACTATCACGTCAGCGATATCGAATTCGTCGCTGCATTAGACGTTGACGACCTCAAGGTCGGCAAGGATTTGTCTGAAGCAATCAACGCCAGCCAGAACAACACGATCAAGATCTGCGAAGTACCGACCTCCGGAGTGACCGTTGAGCGCGGGCATACCTATGACGGTCTGGGTCTTTACTACCGCGACATGATTGACGAATCGCC
>JBDTCL010000338.1:0-3207 GCA_039923595.1 Antricoccus sp.
TGGCGATCTTCGTCAGATGGGGGGATCAGCGCTGCAATTCGGGTTGAACTTTGGCGGGATGATCGTGGCTGGCGTTCTGGTACTGATGATCTTGCAAGGTGTCACCTTTGTACGTCGGCATCGTGAAGCGCGCCTAGCGAATGCGAACGCGCCGGAACATCCATCGCGCGGCATACGATAAGCACACTGCAAGCAACCAATAGCCGCTATCGTCTACGCCAAATCGCACCGATTGCGCGCACCTGAGTTTTCAGTTCTGCCAAGGAGGCCGTTTGTCCCAGCAGCTCCCGGGCCTGCCACCGCTAGATGGCTTCCCGAATGCTCCGCAAATTGATCCGGATCCACCCACGGGTCGGCAGGGGGACGACAAACCGCCAGCCGAATTGCGGCGTGTGGTCGTCATTCAGACGTTCACTGCCGCGATCTTGGTCTTTGTCGGAGTTTTCTACATCACGCAGATCAAAGAAATGACGCAACAACTTCTAAGCCAGCTCTCAAGTGCCCAGGTGAGCGCCTTGCAGGGTGTGAGCAGGTCACAGCTGCAGACGCTGCTCTATGTCGTCGCCGGTTTGCTCATTGCCTTCGGCCTGCTGCACGGTGTCGCCGCGCACGGTCTTCGTAACGGTCAGGCGTGGGCGCGTCCGGTTGGTTATATCGCCGGTGGCATCATGATCGCCTTTACACTCATAGGGTTAATCAGTGGTGCGGTCAGCTTGCCTAGCATTCTGCTAGGCGTGCTGTCAGTATGTGCAGTGCTCTTGCTCAGTCGCCCAACCGTTCGTAGCTACCTTTCGTCAAAGAAGAAGTAGGTGTATCAGCGTGGCAGATGACGCTGACCGTTTTCCTGAGTCGCCAGATCCTGATGATGTGCCGCGCGAGCCGTCAAAGGATGAGCTTGAGCCAGCGATCGCCTACCCGAGCAACGGTGCTGACGATGAGGCCGCAGCTCCTGCGGTTATTGCCCCAAAGCAGGCAGCTTGGATCGCGCTGACGATTCTTGGGCTGATCATGCTGGTCATGATGGGTTTCGGCATCTCCCAAGATGGCAAAGCGTTGCAAGCGAGCTACCCCCCGGCACAGGTCACCGTGACGGGGCAAGCGCTGGCCAAGGAAAAAATTGGACCGAAATTCACCGATGCGGAGATCACCAAGGCGGGTGAGAACTGGAAGGCGAAGGGCGTCACTGTTGATCCATCGGCAGATCAAATGGCAGCGGCATTGAATTCGGTCAACTCTGAAAAGCAGGTAACTGCCGCAGATGTGTCCAAAGCGCTCGCAGCAAATAAGGTCAGCCTGAAACTTCCGACGGTTGATTCGTTGCAGAAGTCGATCCTGATCCAGACGGTTATCTTCGCCCTACTCGGAGTCGCCTCACTGGTGGCGGCGTGGTTCTATCGGCAGGGTGCCGCGTGGGCCCGCCTACTTGGCATGCTTGCCTCTGGCATCGTGACCTTGATGTTTGTCATGCAGGTTTTGCAGGGCACCTTGAGTTTGCCGTTGATCGTGATCGTGATTGCCGGTGCGGCAGCATTCGTGTTTACCATGAAAGGTCGCCTCAAGGAACGGGTCGTCATTGCCGGTCGCGGTGGCCCGCGCTCACCAGGCGGATTCGGTGGTTTTGGCGGAATGGGCGGCGGCGGAATGGGCGGCGGCGGCCTGCTCGGTGGACTCTTCCGCCCGAGGCCACGCCCCGAGGCTTAATCCATGGGGTATGCCCTTATCACCGGCGCCTCATCGGGTGTCGGTGCGCAATTCAGTATTGCGTTGGCGAACTTAGGCTATGACCTGGTACTCGTGGCACGCGGCGCGGATCGGCTCACTAGAGTAGGCACCGCCATTAGTGAGCAGACCGGCCGCCAGTGTGAGATTCTGGCCGCTGACCTTTCGACGAGTGCGGGCCTGGCCCGCGTGGAACAGCGCCTGGCCGGGCAAACTGACCCGATTGAGTTCCTAGTCAACAACGCCGGCTTCGGCACCAAGGGTGATTTCCTCAGCAATGCCGTTGCCGAGGAACAAGACATGCTCAACGTTAACGTGACGGCCGTAATGCGGCTATGCCACGCTGCCCTGCCGGGAATGATCGAGCGCGGCCGCGGCGACATCATCAATGTGGCGTCTGTTGCTGCGTATATTCCGAGCGATTCCGGTCCTGGCTATGGTGCGAGCAAGGCATACGTGGTCTCGTTGACCGATTCATTAGCGGTCTCACTCGAGGGCACCGGGGTGCATATCAGTGTGCTGAGCCCAGGGTTCGTACATACGGAGTTTCATCAGCGCCTGGAGATGGACACGACGTGGATCCCCTCATGGCTCTGGCTTGAGGCGCCGCGCGTGGTTTCAGACTCGCTCGACGCGCATCTTGCAGGTCGACATTCATCAATTCCGGCTAAGCGATACAAGGCCGTGGTGACGCTGGCCAAAATCGTGCCGCGCACGACTTTGCGCAAGGTTTTGATCAAGGCGCGCGATCTGCAACGCGCTCGACATAGCTGACGCGTTCTGTTCTTGGACCCACTGTGGCGTATGCCATCAAATTAGAATAAAAAATATCAGCCTGCTAATTGTCTCAGATTGATCACGGCGGTACGGTGGTGAAGCACTGCGGAAGGTGACATCCAAACCTGGATTCGCCGCAGTGCACCGCCTAAACATCGCAACGGCAGTTGTGGTGTGCCGGGGACCCACCAGTCCTCCCGGGGTGAATCAGTGCTTGGGCTCGTCCACGAAGGTGGACGGGGTGCGGCATCGTAGGGCTAGACTTCCCGGCCCGAACCCGACAGCTAACTCGACAGGCGGCACGCGGAAGAATGGAGAGCCGCCTCAATGGCGCCTTCGCATAAGCACGTACTGCTCACTAGCGCAGCAGCCCTCGTTTCAGCTCTCGGTATTACGATGCTGCCGACTGCGGCCCACGCCGATCCAGCGGCCAGCCCAAGCACCTCGGCATCAAGCGCTGATTTGGTGCAGCAGGTCCAAGCGATGCAAGAGAACCTCAACACCGTTAACGAGCAGTACAACGACGCGAAGATCAAACTCGCTGATCAAAATCAGGCGTCCGCCGCTGCAGCCGTGAAGTACGCCGCAGCGCAGCAAG
Source organism: Antricoccus sp. (assembly GCA_039923595.1). Lineage (GTDB taxonomy): Bacteria > Actinomycetota > Actinomycetes > Mycobacteriales > Antricoccaceae > Antricoccus. The sequence continues at coordinate 3,095 of JBDTCL010000338.1, forward strand.
ATGTGGCCGCTGCCAAAAAGGGTCTCGGTGAAGTTGCTGCTAAGGCATACACCGGTGGCAATTCGACGGCTGTCAGCACGCTGCTGACCAGCAGCTCGCCAGCAGATCTTATC
>JBDTCL010000339.1:0-2842 GCA_039923595.1 Antricoccus sp.
TCGTTGACTTCGATCCGAAGCTGTTTTTGCTCTCGCTCACGGCGATCTCCTAACCATTTCACTTATGTGTTCGGCCTGCTCCGGACTGGGGTAGCCTTCGCGGCCGCACGCGCACCACATGCACTCCATGCTATTGCCGACCGTTGCTCATTCTTGCGCACTTGTCGATTGACTTCATTGCTGGGGGTCGGTGGCTGCAACTGCCACGCGCGCCGGGCAATCGGATCGATGATCGATGGCTTAATCTGGCAGTGACCATGTGATTTGAGAACTGACCAACGGAGGTCATCATGCGGGTCCCGCTGACATTGTGCGATTTCATCGATCGTGCTGAACTGATCTATCACGATCGACCGGCGATTATTGACGAACCCAATCAGCCGGCACCGCCGTTGAATATCACCTACGGTGAGCTCGCGCGCCGCGCCAGGGCAATTCAGGCGGGATTAGACGAACTCGGTATCGGTCAGGGGGAGCGCGTCGGCATTGTGAGCCATAATGCGGGCCGGCTATTCGAGCTGTTCTTCGCGGTGCCGACCAGTGGCCGGATTTTTGTACCGATCAACTTCCGGCTTCGACCTGAGGAAGTTGCATTCATCGTTGAGCACAGTGGTTGCTCGGTGTTGTTGGTCGACGAGGAATTAGCTGATTCTCTCAAGGCCGTGACGGCGAAACACAAATTCATTCTGGGTACGCAGAGCGACGAGGCTTTGTTGCGATTCGACACTGAGCCAGCGCCGTGGACGAAGGACGAGGATGCCGCTGCCACGATCAACTACACCAGTGGGACCACGGCGAATCCGAAGGGCGTGATTCAGACCCATCGCGCGCTTTGGGTCAATGCGACGACCTTTGCTATGCACATTGGGCTCACCGATAGCGACGTCTATCTGCATACGCTGCCGCTGTTTCACTGCAACGGCTGGGGACTGCCATTTGCCACCACCGCCTTCGGCGTTACGCAAGTGATACTTCGCAAGGTGGACGGCGCCGAAATCTTGCATCGGGTGCAGGACCACGGCGTCACCCTCGCCGCGGGGGCTCCGGCGGTGTGGAATATGACTCTCGATGCTGCCAGTGCCTATCAACCGGAAGATGTTCCAGGGCGTGATGTGGTGCGGCTCGCGGTGGCCGGTGCGGCGCCGCCAACCCGCACGATCGCGCGGATCAGTGATGAGCTTGGTTGGCAGTTCAATCAGATTTATGGTTTAACCGAAACGTCGCCATTAATCACGATCAATCGGCTATCCAAAGAGGATCAGCAACTGCCCGCAGAGGAGCAAGCGGTACTTCTTGGGCGCGCTGGCGTGCCAACGCTCGGTACCACTTTCACGACCTCAGATTCCGGCGAGCTTTTTGTACGCTCCAACGTTGTTATGGATCATTACTGGGAGAATCCTGAAGCGACAGCGCAAGCGCTCGAAGGTGATTGGTTCCATACCGGTGACGGCGGTTCTATCGACGATTACGGGTATGTCACCGTGTCAGATCGCAAGAAGGACATCATCATCACCGGCGGTGAGAACGTCGCTTCGCTCGAGGTTGAGAACACGATTTTCGCCCACCCTGGCGTAGCTGAGGTGGCTGTGATTGGCGTTCCGGACGAGAAGTGGGGAGAGACGATCAAGGCGCTCGTGGTCAAAAATCCGGGCTCGGATGTCACCGAAGCGCAGATCATCGCGCACTGCAAAGAAAGTCTGGCTGGTTATAAAGCGCCAACCTCGGTCGAATTTCGCGAGGAGATTCCACGAACCGCAACCGGCAAAATCCAGAAGTTTAAATTGCGCGAACGCTACTGGGCTGATCGGGAACGTCAGGTGAATTGATCACCAAGGACTTAATGACACCGGTGTCATTTACCTGATAATGACGAGACGGGCCGATGTGACACGCGGTGCAAATGGTATCTATTGAGTGATTTGTGTCATATGTTACCACTGGGGTAGTCGGGAACCGCTGGTGTTTTTGTGACTCGAGTGGCATGGTTTGAGACGCCAGGGCGTCCGTACCGATCGAATCTGATCCGGATGCACATCGTTTTGCCGGAAGGTTCTCGTGTTCGTAAGAAGCCCTAGTCGACGACGCACACAACGTCGCCGCGCGCTGATGGCGATGACCAGCTCGATGGCGGCGACGTTGTTGATTGGCATCGCGCAGCCCGCCTCAGCGCTCCCGCCGCCGCCGCCGAATCCATCAGATTCGCAGATCACCGGAGCCTCGACGCAAAAAGCTCAGGTTGCCGCGCAAGTCCAGCAACTATCTGCGCAACTGGCACAATCGCAGGCACAGTTAGCGACAATGCAGAATCAACTGCAAATCGCGCAAGAGAATTACAACTTGGCCGAGGTCAATCTCGGTAACGCCCAAGATGCTGCAGTACAGACAAAATCTGATGCGCAGAAGGCGCAGGCCAATGTGGCGACTGCGCAGGAGCAGGTCGCACAGTTTGCCCGAGCGTCCTACATCCAAGGCAGCACTGTCGATTCCTCAGCCGTCTTACTGACCGCCGATGGACCATCGCAGCTGATCGAACAGGCTGGCCTCCTTGACGCGGTTGCCAACAGCAATACTTCGGCCCTGCAGAATCTGCAGACCGCCAAGACGGTAAAAGCGAATGCTGATTCGGCCGCGCGAAAAGCGGTTAATGACATGGCTGCGGCCGAGGCAGCGGCAAAGGACGCGAAAAGCAAGGCGGAGTCCTCGGTCGCGCAGTCGCAGGCTTCGATTGTGCAGGTGCAGAGCAACCAGGTAGCTACCCAGCAAGCGCTGGACGCGGCACAACAGCAGCTTGCTGATCTTCAGGGACAGCGTCAGCAGTACGACGCCTGGGTAGCTCAGAAAA
>JBDTCL010000340.1:0-2573 GCA_039923595.1 Antricoccus sp.
CTTCGTGAAATGTGGCCGCTCGTCGGTGATCCAGCCGGTATCGACCGACGTCATGAGAATCCCATCAGACTCGAACATTTCGCGAGCGCTGGTGCGAGTCAGCATGTTAAGGGCGGCTTTCGCCATATTTGTGTGGGGATGCCCGGGCCCCTTGTAGCCGCGGCCAAACACGCCCTCCATCGCCGATACATTGACGATGTAGGTACGCCTCGCCGCCGATGCGGCGAGGACCGGTCGCAACTGTGAGACCAGCAAAAACGGCGCGGTCACGTTGGCCAGTTGCACCTCAAGCATTTCCAAAGAGTCAATCTGATCAACGTGTTGGGTCCATGAATTAATGTGGTGCTCGTCTGGCAGCAGACCGCCCGCGTCAATGGCGGTCCCGGCGACGAGCCGCTCGAGTGAACTCGATCCGGCCGTCATCGCCTCGGCTGCGAGATGATCGGCCCGGCGCGTTGCTGTGGCGAGGATTGGATGCGCGGCTACTGACGCCGCGAGGGCCTGGGGATGAGCATCGTTCGTATGCCCAAATGTGACGAGTTCCGGCAGCGGCCCCGCGGGCAGCGGTGCGAGTTCGGCCTCGGCCAGTGGCCCATAGGCGCCGGGGGAGCGGCGTACCGTCTGCGCCGCATTGTTGATCAAGATATCGAGTGATCCTGCGGCGGCGACATTTTCGGCGAGCCCGATCACCTGTGCGGGGTCGCGCAAATCTATGCCAACGATTTTGAGCCGCTGCAGCCACATATCGGAATCGTCTATCGAGGAAAACCGGCGCACGGCGTCGCGCGGAAAACGAGTCGTAATGGTGGTGTGGGCGCCATCTCGCAGCAACCGCAACGCAATGTGCATCCCAATTTTCGCCCGGCCGCCGGTGAGCAACGCTCGCTTGCCGATGAGGTCGGTCCGAGCCGACCTTTTGGCGTGCCCTTGCGCCGCGCAATCTGAACACAGTTGGTGATAGAACGCATCGACGGTGGTGTACGGCTGCTTGCAGATATAGCAGTTCCGAGCGACAAGCAGAGTCCCAGCGGATAGTGAAGTAGCGGTCACCGCCTGCAACTGCACGCCGCGCGTTTCGTCGTCTATTCGATCGGGAGCGCCCGTAGCGGTTGCGGCGACAACGGCCTGGTCGGCGGCAGCGATGCGCGCTCGTCTGGCCAATCTGCTGGACTTTTTGACCTGTTTGAACATTGTTGCTGTGGCCTGTCGTACCGCGATATAGCCCGGGTCATCGTGATCGAGATGCTGCAACTGTCCCAAGACACGGACAGCGGTTTCGATGTCGGCTGGATCGATGGGGACGGCCACAGCCGGAGCGGGTTCAACTGAGTCTGCGAGGTGATCACGCTGGTGAGAGGACACACGAAATTGTACCGACCGCGCCATCGGACGACCGGTCCCCGACCCGATTTGCTGATCTAGTTGGTGTTTTGACGGTTGGTGGATGGGATCTCTTCGAGCCTGTGGTCCCCATGATTGCCCCCGGTCTGGTTGACAAAAACAACCCCGCGGGAACGTTTCTTGCACTCATCTATAACCGGCCGTGCGGAGTGGATGGATCAATCAACTGGGGATATCCCTGTCGTGAGTTGTCACCTAACGTCCCTGAGCGATGCGATTCGGGCGTGGTGATGACGGCTGCCTGCTTCTCGTGAAAGCCTTGGGTTTCGTTCTTCGTCCAGCGTCAAGCCACGAGGCAGTAGCTAAACCGGCGCGGGAGAACATGCCATGACTGAGATTCAATGAATCTTTGGAATCTAGAATCGCGTCGAAGCCAAGCCAAGTAGGATGACCGCGTGATGACGTGGGTGCTCGAAAAAGAAGTTCGTCCCGACTCCGACGGGATGCTCGCCGAGGCCGTCCTTGAAATCGGTGGCAAGGTGGTGGCGTGGAAAGACGACTGGTGGGCAGATGGACGATGGCCCAAGTTGGCGGACGAACACGTCGTTTTTCGTGGGTCACTAGCCAACGCTGACCGGATCGTCCGAGAGCTGCCGTGGACACCGGGAAGTTTCTGTTCTACATCGCGGTTTATGTGCAGTGCTTGGTGGCCAGCAATGTCACATCGCCTAGTTTCAGACTCTTTTGTGCTCAGTACGGTGGCTGACGTGGTACGCGAAGGTCCTCCCGCGCAGTTCGGCGACCAGGTTTTCATCCGGCCCGACAGTCCACTTAAACCGTTCAGCGGTCGGGTACTTGGCCGCGACGCGATTACGCTAGCCGCCCTCGACTATGGCTTCTATTACGACGAGATGGACTTGCCGGTCGTGGTGACACCAGCGGTTCAGACGGGCCTCGAATGGCGATTTGTTGTGGTCTCGGGGAGCGTCGTCGCTGCCAGTGAGTACACCGCAGAGGGTCGCTCCGCTGGCGACATCATTACGTCGGACCACGAGGCGTGGCGCTACGCGAGCGATGTCGCTGCCGAGCTGAACCCGCCCGATCCGGTTTACGTGATGGACATTTGCCAGACGGACAGAGGTCTGCGACTTCTGGAGTTGAACCCGTTTAGCGGCGCTCACCTGTACAACTGCGACCGCATGTCTGTGGTTCGAGCGGTCAACGATCTCGTC
>JBDTCL010000341.1:0-8722 GCA_039923595.1 Antricoccus sp.
CGAGAAGAGCAAGGAAGTAGGACACCGTGGCCGCACCAAAGCTGCACCAACCTGACCGAACCGTCGTTAAACCGCGACGCGGCGGCTCTGCTCTCACTCCGCCCGGTATGTCATCACCGGCAGCTGCCACCGAGACCGACTCCGTAACGAGTTTGGTGGGGTCCCAGTACTGTGCCCCCGGTGTACTTGTTCCGGTGGGCGGCTTGGCCGACTTCATAAATACCGGGATAGCCGATCAGACAGTTGACTGGGTCGGGCGCCGATCTGGAGGAAAAAGTATTGTGGAGGTGCTGATCGATGAGCTCAAAATGACTCCTGCCCACACGACCAGTAACGACCGCGTATCGGTTGGGTTCCTTGATGGGCATCCGGGGACGGACGATTTCCTGGGAGTTCCAATCCGAGTCCGCGATCAGATCTTGGAAAGCCTTCGACTTACTGATCACACAAACGGCGAGTTCAGCATCGACGATGATGAACCCGTCGCCTCGGTGGCAGCGAGCGCCGTATCCGCGGTTGGGAACGCGCAGTTGTACCGAGAAGCGGAGCATCGCCAAGAGTGGCAGCGCGCTTCGAGGCAGATCATCCAACAGATTCACGCCGAGGACGGCGGTGATCCGCTTCGCCATCTAGCCGAGCGGATTCTCAAAATCGTTGACGCTGAACTCGTTAGCGCCGTGATGTGTATCCCCGACTCGGCACGTCTGACCGTTGCGGTCGCGGTGGGTGACGGAGCGAGTCGGCTGACGGAGTTGAGCTTCCCAGCAGTCGGCTCAGTTGCCGCCCGCGTGATTGCCAATGGGCGTCCGTTACTGATTGATGACATCGACACTGATCCCGACTACTGGGTGCATCTGAGCAAGGCGATGGCCATCGGTCCAGTGATGGTCCTGCCGCTGCTTGAGGCGGGTCTGTTCAAGGGAGTGCTTGTCGTCGGTCGTCGGCAGGGACGTCCGGTGTTCACCGACGTCGACCTCAGGCTGAGCACGATGTTCGTCAGTTACACCGCGGTCGCGCTAGAAATCACCGCCAGCCGCGCCGATCAGGAGCGCCTGCTGCTGTTGGAAGAGCGTGACCGCATCGCGCGCGACCTGCACGATCATGTCGTGCAACGCATCTTTGCTACAGGGCTGAGCCTGCAGAGCATCGCCGCCGCCGACGGCTCCGGTCCGGTCGCTGACCGGCTCCATGAGCAGATCGAGTCACTCGACGACACGATTCGGCAGATCCGGACCGTGATCTATCACCTCCAACAGCCCGCAGAAGACGGCCCGACCAACGCCCGCGCACGTCTGCTGGTGGTGATTGAACAAGCATCGGTGGGTTTACCGCAGCCCTGTGTCCGATTCATCGGACCAATTGACATCGCTGCGACCGGCGACATAGTCGAGGAGTTACTGGCCGTTGTCCGAGAAATGCTCACCAACGTCGCGAAGCACGCACACGCAAGCAGTATCAGCCTGACGATTACCGCTACTGCTGACCTGCGCCAGATTTCGGTCACGACCACCGATGACGGATCCGGGATGTCTGAGAGCGGTCATCGCGGCGGCCTGAAAAATCTGCAAGAGAGAGCCCGTCGATACGGCGGAGAATTAATGGTGACCCCCGCAGCGCAGCTGAACCGTGAAATGCCCCCCACGGGGGGTGGCGGAACTCGATGCCACTGGAGCGCGAACATCAACCGCTAAGGGACGATCGCTGCGGAGTCGCAAAGTATTCCTTCTCGATGACCATGAGGTCGTCCGCTGCGGTGTAGCTGCGCTGTTGAGTACCGAGCCAGATTTCTGCATCGTCGGTGAGGCCTCGACAGTTGCCGAATCGCTTCGCCAGATTCCAGCTACCAGTCCGGACGTCGAGGCCAATCACGCCGGGGCTGTCCGACCGCCATGATGGGTGGGCGGAGCCCGAGCGCAGATGATCGTGATGGGAACCAGTGCTCCTTGAGAGTGCCGGATCAGGCGAGCCTTCGGTTGTGCTCCCCGGCGATGCCGCGCCACCAGCAGGTGCAGATAAAGATGGCGAGCAGTGCGATGAGCGGCGTGATCAGGCTGGTCCAGGTCAGTGACGCGAACGGGATAACTGCGATGAGGATCAGCGCTGCGCGCAGCGAGGCGCGGACCGGCAGCCAGGGCGCGGCGAGCAGCAGTACGCCACTGAAGGCGCCTATCACTGCGATCGGGAGGGGGGCGGCGCTGATAGCCAGCAGCACCTCGAGTCCACCGAGGACGCTAAGCAGCACCTGCAGCCAGTGCTGTGTGGTCGCCTGGATCATGTTTCGGATGTCGCCGGCGGCGATGACGGTGATTGCGGCGGCCAGGAGCAGTACCGCAGGGACGTAGGAGAGTCGGCCGATCGTGCTCAGACAGAGCCCGGCCGGGACCAGCAGCCCGGCCAGCGCCCCGACCCTACGACCCGGCGACGTCGCGGCTGGTCGGCGCAGGCTCACCGCGGCGACGAACGCGATGCCGCCGAGCAGGATGCTCAATAACCCGAGGCCGACGGTGTCAGACTTATTTCCAGACCAAGCCGGGATCCGGTGGCCGAGCAGTAGTTGGGTCAGCCCGGCGAGCACGCTCAGGCCAGCCCCGATCAGACCTAGCGCTCCGGCCAGGGTCAGGCGTCTGGCCGAAGGTGTCACCCGGTTACCACCATGACGGCGCGGCGCGGACTACGGCGGGCCGCGCGCTGAGGGTGCCCGAGACGGAACGTGGCCAGCGGCGACCGGCCGGGCTGGCCGAGCAGGCCTGCGTACCTGGCATCAAACACGTCGGCGCTGCCGGTGGCGGTGTCGCGGTCAATGCGTTCAGTGATCTGGTTCATGTGCTGCATGCCGATCCCGCGGCGGGCGGCGGCGAGGTGGATGCGTTGCAGCAGTCGGCCACCGGTCAGCCTCTGGCTGGGGTTCGCGCAGTCAGTGACGGTGATGATCCCGTAGGCGGCGGCGGTTGCGGTGTGCACCGTTTCGGTCTGGGTGAGCCAGAACTGGTCGCCGGCCGCGCGGGTGTAGGCGGGCAGCAGCTTGGCCAGCGTCAGGGTGAACGGATCCAGGCCCTGGCCGTCCAGGGTCAACCCGTCGCGATGCGTATTGATGTCGTCGCGATTATTGCGGAACCAACCGAATGCCTCGATCGATTGCTGCTTGTCGGCGATGACTGCTCGGGTCGCGTCGATCAGCAGCGCTCCTAATGCGCGTTTCTGCCCGACCGAGGTGAGCCAGGCGATCTCGACGCCGGGCAGGTCTGCGGCCAAAGCGGTCAGCCTGGTCAGTGTCTGGGCTGCGATGGGGGCCGCGGTGTAAGGCCCGCGGTTGGAGTGCCGATCGCCGATCGCGTCATAGAGCTCCGACCCACCGGGCGAACCCTGCGCGAGTGTCACCTGCGCGATGTGACCGGGATCAGCCGCCTCGGGAAGCAGCCGCACGGTCGAGTGGTACCCACGGGCGGCCGTGGCCAGGACAAGGTTCTCCAGCGCGCATCCGAGACCGACTTGGTGCTCGCGGTCCAGCGCATCCATGTGCCGCATCGTCCGAGCCGGGTCGCTGAACAGGTCGATGCTGGTGTCGGTGACGCGAAAGGTCCAGGGCTGGGTGTTGTGTGGGTTAGCCGCCAAGATCGCCGCTGCGACCGCACCCAGCGGTGACGGATCGTCGCGCCAGTGCAACCACGCCTCATAGGGCCTGCCAGAGCCAGGATCGAGCACGCCGTTGTCGTAAGCACGGTAGCTCAGCACGCCTGTCGCCGCGACCGCCACGGTCAGCCCAGCACTCCCGACCCCCTTCAACACCGCCCGACGCGTCACCACCGGTGGCAGGTCCGGGCCTGCAAGGACGCTGCTGGCGTCGCTGAGGATTTTATCCTCGAAGACGGTCTCAGCCGCGTTCATGACAGTTTCACGGGACGCTTATACCTGTCGTGTCGCCTGCTGGAAATGATCAGCGGGATCGCGCGTACCGCGAGAAACCCACCGACAAGCATGACAAGGAAACCCACCACACCCACCGGCACACTGGGCAGCATCACACCGGCAACCAGTCCGATAAGTCCCAGCGCGCCGATCACAATCGCGATACTGATGCGTTTTGTCGCCACGACACCGATATCGAAGGATTTCATCGTCGCCTCGAGGTGCGGATCTTGGGCATGCAGCGATCGCTCGATTTGCTCAAGTTCACGTCGATCGCGATCAGAAAACGACATCGGCTCGCCCTTCGTGCTGCACAGAAAATGGGCACTGGTTGCATCACCGCCAACTGCGGTCGCCTCGCACCTCGGGCTACCGACGGCGCACGACGGGATGATGTTTTAGGTCTCGCGAGACTCCGGCGTCACCGAGAACGGGGTGCATCGCCGGATCGGTGTGTCGGAGATCGGCATGTGGCCGCGGAACGACGGCGAAACTGTACGCGGAATCAGAACGAAGGGAGGGTCTCTGGATACGGTGAGCGTGCTGCTCGAGAGATCGTGGCCGTGAGGCGACGAAGGCGGTTCCAGACCGGCAGGTTCCCTGCACTTTTCAGTGAACTCTCCCGGGAGATCAAAGTCAAACGAGCTCTTGGCATGCCGCATGTCGCCGCCTCCTGTGGGTGCCCGGCTCTCCGATCGGCACGGCCCCAAGATGCGCGACATTGGCTTCGCCGGGGGCGACCAGCAGAGCCGCTGAAGCCGGTCAGAGGCATTGTCCCGGCCAGCCGAACAGGACTGCCGGGGATCGAGCCGTCCGGAGTGCCCGCGCCGCCTAGGTCCGAAGGTCGCAAGGGAAAACCCACATCAAGGCGGACTACAAAGGGTTTGTCTTTACCTCGTGAGCAGGCCGCTGCAGGGATACGCCGGACCCATCGCAGTCGCGGACTCATCGCAGCAGAGGATCTAGGGTGACAGATCCGGAGGACAGCATGACCGAACGCAGAACACCGCTAAGGAACCTGTTCCTCCCACACTCCTGAGCGCGGAGCAGGAAGACGCTGATGAGTTTGACTTGCAGACCAGTCTCGGTGATCTGGCCGGGCTGGTCACCGGCAGCCTCGGACTACCAGAACTGCTGCAGCGGGTGGCGACATTCGCGGCGCACGCGATTCCGGGCGCGGACGTCGCCGCGTGCATCGTTGATGAGGCGGTGCGCCGCGCCCGCTCTCGGCATACCACTTCCTGAAATCGACGACCCTGCCACGCCGCGTCGCTATCGGCGCGGCAGCTCGGGGCTACGCAAATGTCGCCGTGACCGGCGGAGTCTGCAGGACCAGGGCCCTGACCCGCCGTCCCACCACCTCACGTCGCGGCTTGCGATGTTCGGCTCGCGTTCACAATTAGACGCCCGGGAGAGCCCCGAGAGAGACCCGTTGTGATGATCACACCAGGCTTAGCGACCGAACTGGATTTGCTGACCGAAGCCCTGGACCTCTCCGGCACGGACGTCGCCGAAACCATGCTGCGACTCGCCGCCGACGCACACACCGCCGTGGCATCCTATCTCGGGCTGTCCGTTCGGCCTGTCCGTCGCCATCACCACCACGCAGTCACCGTTCGACGTCACCGTCCTGGAGGAACATACTGATCCCGATGACATCCGAACCTCTCTGCTCGTACCACTATCAAGCGGCCCCGGCACCGAGGGCATCAGCCGGGCCGCCATTGCGCTGATTCTGTATGCAGCCACCCCTGGGGCGTTCATCGACCTGGCCGCGGACCTGTCCTGGATCACCGGCCGGACCCTGGCAGAGTTCTCCCTGGATGCGCACTTGACCCTCCCGTCCAGTCAAACCGAACCGTCCCCACTAGCGACGATGTCCACCATCAATCAAGCGCTTGGCGTCCTGATCGGGCGCGGGGCAATCCCCGAACAAGCCGAACGGGACTTGTGCGCGCGAGCGGTCTCCGCTGGTATTGAACCCGTCGGTGCGGCAACACTCATCCTCGCCGGTCTCAGGCCGCCCGAACCCGAACCTGCGTGATGGTGGCCAGTTTTCCTGTCATCGGTGGAGGTGATCTTGCCGGCGCGGGTGTACGGTGAAAGACGCTGAGGTCCTCAGCCAGTCCGGTACCAGTTCAGCCGCCCGCCGCTGAACTTCAGAGCATCCGCTCCGCGCCGCACATTCCGACCAGACCGCGACCCTCGAGATGACCAGGTACATCCTGTCATCCCAAATTCACCTCAAGACCCGTGGCCACATTCCGCTCCAGCGCACCCGGAAGCGGCAGACTGAAGGACTTTGAATGACTACCGACCAAACTCCCCAGGAAAACCGCGTCGTCGTCGGCGTCGACGGATCCGAGTCCAGCCAGCACGCGCTTCGCTGGGCACAGTTCATGGCCCATGCCACCGCCAGTAACCTCGAGGTCGTTGCGGCGTGGCAGCCCTACACCGCACTCGGATCGATGGGGGTCGGCTTGGTGATAATGCCAAGCGATTGGGATCCTGCCCGAGACGCCGAAGTTGCCCTCACCGCCACTGTCGATGAGGTTCTCGGCACGCAGCGCCCGGCAGGACTGACGCTCACCGTGCGCGAAGGCAATGCCGCCCAGATCCTCCTCGAAGCCAGCGCCGGCGCCCGGATGCTGGTGGTGGGCAGCCGCGGCCACGGCGGCTTCGCCGGTTTGCTCCTCGGCTCGGTCAGCGCCGCCTGCACCGAACATGCGACCTGCCCAGTACTCGTACTACACGGGGACACACCGGCCCCCAGCTAACGGGCGCGAAAACGCGCCACTGAAGGCCGTCAACTCCACCGCGATCGAGTTCCTGTCCCTAGCGAAGCGCCCTGTCGCTGGGTTAAGCCATCACCTATTCCCGGTCCACCACCTGCGATGAACAATCCCCCAAGCTGGCAACGCATGGCCGTGGATTGCAGTTCTTGTGCGCGGCAATGGAGATCAGCTGATCCTGATCACCCGGGGCAGTGGGAAACCCGTGTTCCTGCAGATTGAGGGTGACGAGGTGACGCTCTGCTGGCGGCAAGTCGATGGTTTCAGTGTCGAAGGACCGCGGCAGCTGTTTGCGGACCTGTAGCGTCTGTTTCGGAGAAGAGATGGATGGTGCCGCCATGTCGCAGGGTTTGGACGGCGGCGGCCTCGAGTAGATCATCCTGCTCGAATGCGCTGCCGGTGATGATCTGGTCGATTTCCTGTTCGTAGCGCCCCCAGACGGTTTCGTCCTCTGGAAGAAAGATGGTGTCGACGCGGCCCTGGTAGGGGGCGCGGACCACTTCGCCGATGACTACGGTGGCCCGCGGGTCGTGCTGGCCCAGCCGTTCCTCCGCGTCGAACCGAGGGGCGTCCAGGTGCTCTTGCATCAGCGCACATGCGACGTCGTGGAGCTGCTGGGCGGTCAACGATTCGGGGTTGGCCTCGATAACGCCGGCCAGCCGCGGACCAAGTGCGTTGATGCCGCTGATCTTCTTGAACTGGCCTATGGTCTTGGCCTCGGCGACCATGATCAGCGGCTGCGGGTTGGCGACAAGACAGCGCTCGACGGCCACCGCGGTGTGGCGGACAAAGTCGCCCAGCCAGCTCTCGCGCCACTGGGTGGGTCGGTCGCCCTCGGCCCAGACACTCCCGAAGCCAACGAAACCGGCCCTTGGGCGGGCGACTGGGCTCGCCGGCGCCGGCTGCCGATCGGCGGCAGGACTTGTCGGCAGGTTGGCGTCGTGCACTTCTTCGCAGGTGAACCGGGACGCAGCGTAAAGCCGGACTCGGTCGGCGGTCATGGTCAGGATGTAGAACCTCCCGTCGGCAGTCAGCAGCGGTAACAACGGTTTGAGGTGAAATCCAGGTCCCACCACCACCTGTTCGTTCAGCGGCAGGGGGACCCGAAACTGGCGGAGTCCTTCGGCGTCCAGGAACAGGGCCAGACCTTGATCCTGGTGCTGCCAGAACACGTAATCATTGATTAGGGCCAGCGCGGGAGCGAGGAACTCCTCGGCTTCAGTTTCTCGCAGACCAATCGCCGTGAGCTCATCGCGAACCTGGGCGAGAAGGTTCTTCAGTCGGATGGGTCCCTGACGGATCTCGGCCCCCGAGCCATCGTTGCCCGCCGGACTCGACCAGGGTGCCCGGTGTCGTCCTGGGTTTCCCGCTCCGGCGGCCGGTCGTGGTCAGCAGGTAACTTGACTTCGCGCCGACACCGGTTCGGATCAGCACGGCATCATCATGTTGGCTGCGCGCCGCGCGGGTCCGAGTCGATAAGTCTTCGCCATCTGCCCATGATGCCGTGAACGCGAAAGCAAAGCGCAAGATGAGCAACGCGGTGGGCGAGTCGTTGTACAGGGTGCCGATGTATCCGTGGACGGAGCGGTCAGGACGCCGCTGGTCGGCGTCGAGTCGTTCGATCCGACAGACGATCGCGGCCCGGTCACGGATCCCGTGCGGTGACGGCGATGATCTGGGACTGACCGCTGATTGGGTCCTGTCACCGGTCAGCGTTCGGTGAATGGCACGGGCTGGCCCGCGGGCCGATCAATGATCGAGCGCGCCTGTTGTGATTGCGCACGCCGCCGGCCTCAGGTTAATCCGGCTACATCCTGTCGAACCGCGAGCGTGGAATGGGATCTGGCGTAACCGGGTCGACCGATCCGCGAGATGCCCTCTCCCGCGAGCGGGTTCCAGGGGCGGCGCCTATATCGTCGGCGCAGGCGAGGATCCGTAATCGGTGCTAACACCCATGTGGATCATCCTCGAACCCGACCTCTCAAGGATGCTGTCTCACATCCCTTGCCTGGTCTCAGGCTGTC
>JBDTCL010000342.1:0-4142 GCA_039923595.1 Antricoccus sp.
TGCATCGCCATCCGGGTCGTCTGCAACGACGACGAGCAATATCGCGTCACGGTGGCGCCCGGTACGGTGTCCCAACCGAGCAAGACCGAAACGACGCGGGCCATATTAGAACCTTGCTGACCACCCGGCAGGCCGCAGCCGAGCAGAAGGTCGTCAATCATTTCTGGCTTGAGCGCGGGGATCTTTTTCATCGCGGCTTCGATCGCCAGAACTGTTAGGTTATCGGGGCGGAATGTCGCGAGCGATCCCTTCATGGCGCGCCCAATGGGCGTCCGGGCGGTGGCGACAATAACTGCTTCAGGCAAGGTGCCTCTCCTCAACGTTGGGGATTGAACTGCAGTGACGCACAGCGTCACTGCTCACATCGTAAGGCGTGAGCACGCTCAAACGCGCTGAGTGTGGCGTAAAACCGAATCTGATTCGGTAGCAGGTCTATGCGTTGGACTTCGTCGAACGCTCGCAGGCCGCGGTGAGCGCTGGCTCAAGACGTTCAGCGATAAGCCGGTAACCATCGGCCGAGGGATGGAAGCCATCGGCGCAGATCATTCCCGGATCTGCCCGAAATAGAGATCCGAGCTCGCTCACCAGATTGACGGCGGTCGCACCCGCATCCTGCGCGACAGCGGCCTGCATTCTGGCTATTCGCGCACTTCGCCAACCCCACAACGTGCGCAATGGACGGCTGATGCACTGAGCGGCGCCCAGGTCAGTGCAGGTAGCAAGCACGACCTCCAAACCGGCCTCGCGCAGTGCTGTGATCGATCGTTGCGTTGCCCGTCCGATTTCATCTAGCGGCAGCCATTGCATGGCATCCCCGGCGCCGACGACGATGAGAGCGACATCGTACGGATCGTTCTCGGAAGTAATGAGCGCTCGGCTCACCTGGATTCGCACATCGACTGACCGCGAGTTCGAGACAGCAACGCCGGTGAGCTCAACACGATATCCGACCTCAACCATGGCCGCCGTGAGACGTCCGGTGAGTGAGTCCTGCGGATCGGTCACGCCGACGCTTAAGGCAAGGCTATCGCCAAGAACAACCAGTTTGATCCGAGATGCGTTTTGCGGGCCTGATGCGCCGCCAATTTCCGGCGCGGTCCGAGGGTCGGTCATCGGATGTCGTTTAGCGGCAGCAACCTGCGCGAGCAAAACGCCAACTGAAGTGGCGGCAGCAAGCGTGATTGTCGCGCACGCGCCGATCGCTGTGCGGGCAGCGATGCGTCGACGATTTTTGAAGATCTCGTTGCTCGTCACGGTCCTACCTTCACTGGAACTAGTGTCACTCGTCGTGGTCGGTGGAAGGCGATGGCACTGGAATCGGGATCGGCAATAGTCGACGAATCGTCCCCCACATACGTGTTGTGCCATTGAGGCTACCCCTGCTATCGCCGATAACCTCGGCTCCAGTTTGTGCCGAAGCGGACGCAGCGGCGGCGGCAATCGTGCCCCGCCGAGCCTTCATACGTGAATTTATTTGCTCGCGCGAGATCGGCCAATACCCAAGCGCGTCTGCCGCCGACGGCAGCAGAAACGAAGCAGCAGCGGCGTACCCGGCTGCCGACGGATGGAAGCCGTCGTCACTCCACATTTCGTGATATTGGGCGAACACTGGGCCTAAGGACCCACCGAGGGAAACCGTTCGCCCGCCCGCCTCAACGACGGCAACTACCTGCGCGGCGGCCAGATCGCGACTCCAGCGCCGTGCCAGCGAACGCAGTGGCTGGGGGATTGGGCGCACCGTTCCTAAGTCAGGACAGGTGCCGACCACGACCTCAATATCGTTTTGGCGCAACCGGAATACAGCGTTGCCAAGAGCGCTCGCGGCGACCTCGGCCCGGGTTCGCGACTTCACATCATTCGCGCCGATCATTACGACGGCCAGATCTGGTCGCAGCGGCAGGATGTCATCGACTTGGGAATCGAGGTTTTTAGACTCAGAACCGCTAATGGCGACCCGGACCAGACGCACCGGTCGTCCCGAGAGCCGCGAAAGGCCAGCGGCAATCAGTACACCGGGAGTTTCCTCGACCTCATCGCAGCCGAGTCCTACCGCTGAGGAGTCGCCCATCATCGCCATGATGATTGGTTTGCCTGTGCCGTTGCCCCATACGCCGTTGCCGGTTGGCGGATCGTCGACCGGAGTACGTTCTTCGACTCGATGTTGAGCGAAGCGTGCTTCGCCAATCAAGAGCCCAGCGAATGCAGCGGTGGCGGTGATGGCACTCGCACCGGCAATCCCGACTGCAATCGCGATGCTCTGCGCACGCCTCATGCTGTTGCTGTCCTCCTCATCGCCACTTGCGGCGAACCGCCCCACAGCGTACGCCTCTAGGATGAAACGAATGCGCTGCTAGTTCCTCGCACAGATCAACCTTGAAAGAGAGTCACTTCCTGATGCCTGCCATACAGCCCGGTCCGGACACCTACGCGGTTTCGGTGGTCGATCTGATCGGCGACACGCCGCTGGTGCAATTGCGCGCTGTCGTGAGCGATTACACGGGCAAGCCGGTGGAGGAGGGCCCCCTTATTCTGGCGAAGATCGAGTATGTCAATCCCGGCGGTTCGGTTAAAGATCGCATCGCAGTGCGGATGATTGACGCGGCTGAGAAATCTGGCGCGTTGCAACCGGGCGGCACGATTGTTGAGCCGACGAGCGGCAATACTGGCGTCGGGCTGGCGATCGTGGCGCAGCAGCGAGGCTACAAGTGCATCTTCGTCTGTCCCGACAAGGTCTCAGAAGACAAGATCAACACACTGCGGGCATACGGAGCGCAGGTCGTGGTGTGTCCCACGGCGGTCGAGCCTGACCATCCGGATTCGTATTACTCGACCTCAGACCGGCTGGTCCGCGAAACCCCCGGCGCCTGGAAGCCCGACCAATACAGCAATCCCGAGGGACCCAATAGCCACTTCCATTCCACTGGACCGGAAATTTGGACGCAGACGCAAGGCAAAATTACTCATTTCGTCACCGGGGTCGGCACCGGCGGCACGATCACCGGTACTGGTCGATACCTCACGCAGGCCTCAGGTGGCACCGTAAAAATCATCGGTGCGGACCCCGAAGGCTCTGTTTATTCCGGAGGCAACGGCAGGCCTTATTTGGTCGAGGGAGTCGGCGAAGATTTCTGGCCGGCCGCCTACGATCCGTCCGTTGTTCACCAAGTCGTTGCGGTCTCTGACAAGGAGTCATTCGACATGACCCGCCGTCTCGCTCGCGAAGAGGGTCTGCTGGTCGGTGGCTCCTGCGGGATGGCGGTGGTTGCGGCACTGCGCGTTGCCAAAGATTTGAGCAAGGACGACATCGTGGTGGTGCTGCTCCCGGATGGTGGCCGCGGATATTTGTCGAAGATCTTTGACGATAAGTGGATGGCCGGGTACGGCTTCATACAGGACGATTCCGAGGTCAGCGTGGGTGACGTGCTGCATCGGAAGAGCGGCGATTTGCCGCAACTGGTACATACCCACCCCAGTGAAACTGTGAAAGAAGCGGTCGACATTCTGCGTGAGTATGGTGTTTCGCAGATGCCCGTCGTTAACGCCGAGCCACCAGTGATGTCGGCGGAGATCGTTGGTGCGGTCGTTGAGCGCGACCTCCTTGACGCGTTATTCACCGGGAATGCCAAGCTCACTGATCGTGTTGAGGCACATATGTCAGACATGCTGCCGATGATTGGAGCCGGCGAGCCGGTGAACGCCGCTGTGCAGGCACTGCACGGTAGCGACGCCGCGTTGGTACTCGATGACGGCAAGCCTATTGGCATCATCACCCGACAGGATCTGCTGAGCCATCTGGCAGACGACCACAGCTGATCCAGGGCGACCACAACCTGACCAGTATGACCATGCGTGAAATTAGGGAGCTAGGGACTAATGAGCTGGAACGATAGCGGTTTTGAGACCAAGGCGATACATGCTGGTCAAGATCCTGAACAACGCACCGGAGCGGTTGTAGTTCCGATTTTCGCCACGTCCACCTATAAGCAGGATGGAGTCGGCGGGCTGCGTGAAGGTTACGAATACAGTCGCACTGGCAATCCGACCCGGGCGGCCCTGGAAGAAGCGCTCGCCGCGCTTGAAGGCGGCACCCGGGCATTCGCATTTAGCTCCGGACTCGCGGCAACCGACTCCTACATGAGGGC
>JBDTCL010000343.1:0-14825 GCA_039923595.1 Antricoccus sp.
ACCACTCACTCACGCGATGTGCTCGATGATGTGGCGCTGCGGTACGAGTTGCCGGTGCTCGCGCCGCCGATCGCGCGGTCAATTCGGTTTGCCGAGGCTCCGGCCGCTGGCCGATCGATCCTGCACACCTCGCGCAACTCAAAGGGCGCTGAAGCATATCGCCAGCACGCCGTGCAGATTGCCGCGTCGACTCAGGAATAGACGGTTGCCTGTTTCGGCGTGGAAATCACCACGAACTTGCCTGCGCTGGTGACGGTCGCATCGGTGAGATCAGGTAATTGTGGCAAGGTTGAGGTCGCGGTCGGCTCACCGGATTGCGGATTGCGCAATGTGAAGACTCCGCCGCTGAGGATATTTACCTGACCATTGGACACACTTGGCAGGCAATCGACCGTAGTCTTCCAGGCAATGTTGACGGTCGGTCCGCTGAATCGATATGCGGTGCTACCGACAACCAGCAAATCAATGGTCGCACTGGAGAGAAAAGTCGGGGTCGTTCCGGCCGGCACGGTGATCGATGGGACTGGAGTCGGATTTGATCGACCGCTCCCGGCCAGTAGCAGCTGGTCGTTCGTTCCGATCAGCGCCGAGCCACTGGATAGTGATGCCACCAAAGTCGGATTGCGGTAGCCGATAACGCTCTGGCTCAGTTCCCGAGGATTGCCCGACACAGCGTCATAAGTCAGTAGTTTAGTGATCCAGGTGCCATCGGCGGTGCTTTTGCAGCGCTGCAGAACTGGCACAATTCGTCCAGCGCTAGCTTGCAAGAATTGGCAGCTCTGAGCGCTACTTTGCCCATCGACGGCGGTATTGGCGTAGAGATGAAATCGCTCGAATCCGCTGACCTCCTCATAAGCAATGATCTTGTTCGCGCCGATTGAGACAAAAGAATTGTCGCCGAAGGCAATCGCGTTTGGCCCTTCAGACTCGATGGTGCGTTGCCAGCCCCGAACGCCGGTCCGCGCATCCAGGGCAATAGCTTCACTGCACTGGCCACCAGACCGATACATCAAGATCGCCCGCGTACCGCTTGAGCCACGAGCGCAGATGGGAATGTCGCTCCGTTGGTAGGTCCAGATCCGTTTGCCGGAGGCAGGGTCATAACCGGTCGCACCGTGAGTGGTCGGCGTGACCAAGACACCGTCGATCAGCGTCGTATCGCCGCCATACGTACCGACCTTTTTCAGCGTCGCTAGTGGCGGACCGTCCGTGAGCGGTACTGACTTCGAGGCAACGGTGTGCTGCACGGACGAGACGCTTCCATGATCAATAGCGAAAAGCGCGATTGCGATCCCGACCGCTAGAGCCACGATCCATGCGACGAGCCGAAACCATACAGGTCGCGGCTCGCGCGATGATTCAGGCGCCGTCACCGGCAGGCTTGCGGTTAGCTCCGCGAGTGCGACGTCGTGCCGCGTTGCTGCGCTTATTGTGCTGACCTTCGGAAGTACTACTAGCGCCCTGAGGAATGCTCTGGTTACTGCGAGCGGCGGGCTTGCTACCCCTGCCGCCTCGGCTACCGTTCTTAGCGCTGCTTCTGCCGCCGCCAGTGCCGCCACCGGTGCGATCGCCTGAGCGCTTATGAGCGGATCGGTCGCGACCACCTAAATCCTCGACACGCTCGGCGTCGAGACCATCGCGGGTCCGCTGCGCACGAGGCAACCGGCCGGTTGCCGTGCTCGGAATGTCAAGATCAGCATGCAAGTGCGCCGAGTTTGAATATGTCTCTGGCGGTTCGCCAATTCCCAGTGCAAGTGCCTTATCAATCAGTAGCCAGCGCGGTATGTCATCCCAATCAACCAAGGTGATCGCGATGCCTTCCTTGCCAGCTCGCCCAGTGCGACCAATCCGGTGAATATAGGTCTTGTCGTCTTCGGGAGCCTGGAAATTGATGACATGTGACACCCCGGTGATATCCAGACCACGGGCAGCGACGTCCGTGGCGACAAGCACGTCGACCTTGCCAGAGCGAAATGCGCGCATCGCTTGTTCGCGCGCACCTTGCCCGAGGTCGCCGTGCACAGCGGCCGCGGCGAAGCCGCGATCTTCAAGGTCGTCAGCGACCTTCTGCGCAGTGCGCTTCGTTCGAGTGAATACCAACGTGAGTGAGCGTTCGGGGGTCTGCAACACATGGGCAAGCATCTCTACCTTGTCCATCGCATGCGCGCGATAGACGTACTGCTTCACGCTCGGAGCCGTCTGTTGATCGTCATTGCTTTCGGCACGAATGTGGGTTGGTTGACGCATCATCGTGCGTGCCAAGGTCACAATCGGTCCGGGCATGGTGGCCGAGAACAACATCGTCTGACGTTGATCGGGAAGGATCCGCAGGATCTTTTCGATGTCGGGCAGAAAACCCAGATCAAGCATCTCATCTGCCTCATCGAGAACCAGAATGGAAACTTTCGACAGCACCAACTTGCGTTGTTCGGCTAGGTCAATGAGTCGGCCCGGCGTGCCGACCACAATATCGACGCCGTTTTGCAGGGCCTGCACCTGCGGTTCGTATGCGCGTCCGCCATAAATCGCCTGCACACGAATCTTGCGGGTCTTGCCAGCCGCCTGGATATCGCGGGCCACCTGCACACACAGTTCACGAGTCGGAACGATCACGAGCGCCTGCGGTGTTCCATCAGCGCCCTCAGCAGCAGACTTGATTTGCTGCAGCATTGGCACTCCGAAACCTAGGGTTTTGCCGGTTCCGGTGCGCGCCTGGCCGATCAGATCGTGACCGTCCATAGCAATTTTGAGCGTGAGTTCTTGGATTGCGAAGGTACGTTCGATACCCACGTCGGCAAGTGCCGCGACCGTTTCAGGACGCACGCCGAGTTCGGCGAAGGTGGGGTTGTCGGGCGCCACTGGCGCGCGGGCGGCAAGCTCTTGCGCTTCTACCTCGGGCGCACCGGCATCAGAATGGTCAAGCGCGACCGCATCGAGGTCGGTCTGCTGCTGATTTTGCATGTATGAAGATGTCCTTTTCCCGGATGTCAGTTTGCACGGACATTCGAGAAATAGCCCGTCAGCACTCGCTTTCGCGTGGCGACGTCAAGGGTCCGCGCACATTACCTATCTGCTCATCATACGTGACTAGGCTCGCACACTGCACAGCTGACGTCGCGTGGCACGGCGACGCTGCTAGTCCGAGGTTCCGAAACCCACCCGGCGATTGTCGGCCTCGGCGATCTCCACATAGGCGATCCGGTCCGTCGGGACCATGACCAGACGGCCGCGCTTGTCGGTCAACCTCAGCATGCCATCACTCGAACCGAGTGCATCACTAACCGCCGTAGCGACCTCTTCTTGACTCTGTGTCGAATCGAGCACAATCTCGCGAGGGGTGTGCAGCACTCCAATTTTGATGTCCACGAATATCTCCTCATTATTAAAGCCATGTAGTCACGATCGCGCTCTGCGACCAGGCTAATTGATTTGTACGTCCGCATGGCTCATCGCGGGCTTGGTCGCATCACGCTGTGAGCGAACGCGGGTTATCCGCGTCTTGCCGGAAAGCCGGAAATTCCACGCCACAGCAGTGCAGCGACCAGATCGGTGGCGTCGGATCGGCTAAAATAGTCGGTGCCGCTCAACCAACCCCTAGCACTGGCCTCTGATGCGCCTATCACCGCGACAGTCAACAGGTGGGCAGCGGGATAATCCATCTGAGTGTCCTCAGCGATGGCCTGCGCGATCGCATCAATCGCCCCGCGTTCACCGCGAGCCGCGATCTGATCAACTTGTGGATCGTTACGCAAATCGGACTGATACAGCAGCCGGTAGGCATCCGAGTCATGGTCGACGAATTCAAAATAGGCGCGCACCGCGCCGTAGACCCGTTCCTTGTTATTTCGACTGCTCGACATCGCTGCCGCGACTCGCTCAACGAGCTCCTCGGTTGCATGGTCGAGCAGCGCTAGATATAGCTCCAGCTTGCTGGCAAAGTGCTGGTAGAGCACCGGTTTGCTGACGCCAGCTTCATCAGCGATCTCGTCCATCGCTGCCTGGTGGTAACCGACTTCGGCGAAGACGCTACTGGCTGCCTTGAGTAACTGTGCCCGGCGCGCTGCTCGAGGTAACCGCGCAGCAGGTCGCCCGTCCTCTGATCGAGCCACGCATACCGTCCCTTGTGCCGCAGTGAGAGTGGTGGGAGTGCCACCAGGTAGTTCATCAACCCGATCATCTTACTGGCCGACGCATACAATCGCTAAGTGCTCTCGACATCTATCTCCCGTGCGGCCGATCTCTATCAAGGCGAGCTGGTCGATCCGCTCAGCCGCATATTGCCCTGGCCGGGCGCATTCGTCGACATCGAGTTCCCGATCAAGAAGACGCGACGCGCGGTTCGGGTAAACATTCGCTCGTCTGCCGGTCCCGAGATGACAACAGGCTCTGCGTCCCTTGGACGGATGTTCTGCGTCCACGGTCTTGGTGGATCATCAACGAATTTTACTGAATTAGCGACAGTACTTGCGGGCCATGTGTCGAGCGATTCAATTGATCTACTTGGCTACGGTGTCTCTGATCCGTCGCCGACCGGCAATTATTCTATTGCGATTCAAGCCGCGTGCGTGATCGCCGCAATTGAAGCATCCGGGCCGACACCAGTGCACTTGGTAGGCAATTCGATGGGTGGGCTGATCAGTATTCTCGTTGCGTCGCAAAGACCAGACCTCGTCAAAACTCTCACCTTGATCTCGCCCGCGATGCCGACGTATCGGTTTGAGAGTGGAATCGACCCCCGACTGCTGTTACTTGGAGTTCCTGGATTGCGCGGCATTCTTGAGCGGCGACTGGCCCTCGGTGACCCAGACGATGCGGCGCTTATGCAGGTCCAGTTGTGCTTCGCTGACATTTCGCTGGCGCCAGATTATCGGCTCGCTCAAACAGCCCGGGAGGTTGAGCTGCGACAGCAGTATCCGTGGTCAATGGCCGCCTTTAGCGGCAGCGTTCGGGCAATCGGTAGGACGGTGATCCAGCTTGGTAGCGCCAATCCGTGGCGCCTCGCGAGAAACCTGCGGATGCCGACGCTGGTGGTCTGGGGCGATAAAGACCAACTTGTTCCCTTCCGACATGGCGCGCAGCTGGCCGAGGTCGTGCCGCAGGCGCGCTTGCTCCTGCTTGAGGGTGTCGGGCATACCCCGCAACTGGAGGCACCTGAGGTCACTGCGCGCGCGGTGCTGAACTTGCTCAGCACGCACCAGGACGCACTTGGCGGCGGCGCACGCACGACCGACGCTTAAACTTGATGGGTGCACACTGAAACGCTTACGCCCGCTACCTTGTCGAGTGAATTGCGCCCATTAGTCGAGCCTGGTCCGTCCCTTACCGATGAGCAGGCATTGCGTTATAGCCGCAATTTGTCGCTTGGTGAAGTCGGCTCACTTGGCCAACGTCGATTCGCAAATGCGCGAGTGCTGTCCATCGGTGCCGGCGGGTTAGGCTCTCCGGCGCTGCTATATCTTGCGGCTGCCGGAGTTGGGATCGCGGGGCGCGGAAAGCTTGGAGTAATCGATCACGATGTCGTCGAGCAGACAAATCTGCAACGGCAAATCATCCATACCGAAGCTTCAGTTGGTGAGCCGAAAACGCAATCAGCGGCAGCACGGATTCGGGCGCTGAATCCGCACGTCCGGATGACCCAGCACACCGAACAACTCACTCCCGCGAACGCGGCGCAGATTTTCGCCGAATACGACCTGGTGATTGACGGCTCAGACAACTTCCCGACTCGGTATTTGGTCGCCGACGCCGCAACACTGACGCACACCCCCTACATCTGGGGCTCGATCCTCGGCTTCCGCGGCCAAATCAGCACATTTTGGGATGCCGCACCTGGCGGCCGAGCACGCACCTATCGTGATCTTTATCCCGCCCCGCCCCCTGTTGGATCGGTACCGTCGTGTGTGGAGGCAGGCGTTCTCGGTGTCATCTGCGGCGTGATCGGTTCGCTGATGGGCTTAGAAGCGCTGAAACTCATTGCCGGTATCGGCAAGCCATTGCTCGGCAAATTGTTGCTCTTTGACGGAGCGCAGATGCTCTGGCAAACGGTCACCTTCAACGCCGATTCGAATCGGCCGCCGGTTCTGTCCCTGGCCGTCGGTTCAAGCGACATTAATTCCGCTGAGCCCGATGCAGGATCAGACATCGGCTTGGCTGCAGTCGTCGGAATATCTCCCCGCAAGCTCGCACAACTGCTCACAGAGAGCACTGATTTACTGTTGCTCGACGTACGGCAAGATTACGAACGACAGATCGTGGACATCGCCGGATCGCTGCACATCGCGCATACCGACGTGCTCGACGGTTCTGTCCAGGTCCCGCGCGATAAGCCAATTGTGGTCTTTTGCAAAGCCGGACCCCGCTCTGAACTTGTTGCCGACTACCTGCGCGACCACGGTTATGGCGATGTCGATGTTCTTGCTGGTGGCGTACTGGCCTGGGTCCAGCAAATTGACCACTCCGGCACGATGTACTGATCGGTATTGAGCCCCGATGCCGCATGCGCCGCGCAAGCAGCTTGATGATTACGCCGATGCCGTTCTACGGCTTGTCGAAGCTGTACCCGCGGGCCACGTTACTTCCTACGGACAGATCGCCGAGCGAGTCGGAGCACAGCTTGGCCGCGGCGGACCACGTCAGGTCGCCACTGTTTTGCGGCAGTATGGCGCGGCGGTCGCGTGGTATCGGTGTATCAAGTCTGACCGGTCACTTGCCGCGCCCGTTGCGGTTCGCCAAGCTGAGCACCTTGCAGCGGAGGGCATCCCTATTCATCGTGGGCGCGTGCCTTTGGAATATTTCTGCACGTTGCCCTAAAAAGCAATGTCGGGCGATTGTGGTTATATCTGCGGTGTGCCCACCGTGAAAGCTAACGAACCCTTGGTGCGATTGGTCCGCTCTGTGGACGACGCAGTCGAGCAACTGTTTGATCCTGGCCAACAGCGCGTGATCGACCATTGCGAAGGCGTGCTAAGAGTGCTGGGCGGTCCAGGCACCGGCAAGACCATTGTGATTGCCGCCGCGGTCGCCGCCCGGTTACGCGCCGGAATCGATCCAAGTTCAGTGATTGCATTGACCTTCGGACGCCGCGCCGCAGCGCGACTTCGAGACGATATCGCGGTCCGATCCCGGGTGGCATTGCAAATACCGCCGGTTCGCACGTTCGAGTCGTTTGCCTGGGCAGTACTCGATCGGGCGGGGCGGCAGATCCCAGGGTGGTCCCGTCCCCGACTCATTACTGGCGCCGAGCAAGATTTGATCATCCGCGAATTGATTGCTGGTGCGATCGAGGGCGAGGGATCGACAAACTGGCCAACTCAATTGCGGGCAGCATTACCGACGCGCGGATTCGCCCGCGAGCTTCGCGATACGTTGATGCGATGCACCGAGCGAGCAATCAGCGCTCGAGCGCTGCGTACCTGGGCACAGCGCCATAACCGACCAGAGTGGCGCGCGGTCGCGCAGTTCATTTCCGAGTACAGCGCGGTCGCTGGACTTCGGATGGCCGATGCCTATGATCCGGCTGAACTGGTGCGGGCGGTGCTGGACCTTTTTGAAAATTATCCCGAAGTCCTGCATCGTGAGCAGGATGCGGTGCAGTATCTGTATGTCGACGAGGCGCACGATCTCGACCCGGCCAAAGAACGGCTGATCGCGCTGTTGTCACGACGTGCCCGAGCGGCAGTGCTTGCCGGCGATCCTGACCAGTCAGTGTTTGCTTTCCGGGGGGCCGATCCATACCTTTTAACCAACTTCGCTGCCGATCGATCACCGGCAACCACCGTGTTGAAGGTGGCCTACCGAGCAGCACCAGCGTTGTTGAGTGTGGTTCGCGATTGGTCGCAAAATCTCAGTGGGCCAGCCCATCAACGACGCTATCTCGCTCCTGAATCGGATCACGTTGAGGAATCGAACGTAATTGAGATTCTGCTCTCACCGTCGGATGCCGCCGAAGCCAGTGCGATTGCAGGTCGATTGCAACGCTTGCATCTCAAGGAAAATATTGCCTGGAGCCAAATGGCGATTGTTGTGCGGTCTGTCGAGACGTCGTTGCCGGTCTTTCGGCGAGCCTTCGATAGCGCCGGGGTGCCACTGCACATCACCGGCGATGAGATCCCGGTCGCGGAGCACCCGGCCGTGGAGGGCCTGGTGAATATCGCTCGACTAGCCGATCCCGATTCTGAGGTTGATAGCGAACTTATTGAGCGAGTGTTGTGCTCACCGTATTTCGGTCAAGACAAGCTTTCCGTTCACCGGATCCGCAAGAGCCTGCGGCGGGCCGAACTAGCTAGCGGAGGCGGCCGCGCCTCGGCACAGATCTTGATCGACATCGTTGCCGATCCCCGAGATTTACTGCTGCAGGAAGCCAATTCGATCGCTCCGGTGTCCGAGCTCGGTCGGCTCATTGTTCTGTTGCGCTCGATGGTGCACCGTAACGCCACTACCGAGGAACTGCTCTATGCGATCTGGCAGGACCGGGGGGTCGAAGCAGTTTGGCGTGAGAATGCAGTTGCCGGTGGCCGCCGCGGACGAGAGGCAGATAGCAGATTAGACGCAGTGATTGCATTGTTCTCGATCGCGGCCGATTTCAGCACTCGGATGCCCGCTGCCTCGTTGGCGCAGTTTGTGGCCTATTTGCATGATCAAGATCTGCCTGCTGATCGGCTCACCATGACCGGTAATAGCGGCTCTGCGGTGCGGCTAGTCACGGCCAACAATGCCAAGGGCTTGCAATGGGACGTGGTGGTGGTGGCCGCCGTGGAGGCTGAGCGTTGGCCCAATCTGGTACCCCGAGGATCACTGCTTGGCGCTGAGGACCTCGTTGATCTCGCTGCCGGTCGGGCTGCTCAAGATATCGATCGCGTGGCGCAGATGCTCGGCGAAGAACGACGGTTGTTCTATGTCGCGATTAGCCGGGCGAAACGTAGATTAATTGTCAGCGCGTATCAAGGAGCCGATGCGACACCGTCGCGATTCATCGATGATTTCTCGCGCATTGCTCATATTGAGCCGATCCGAACCGATCCTGTGTCATCGAATTCGCTCTCGCCCCTCGGTCTGATTGCGCAATTGCGCGGAGCGCTAAGCGATCCAGATTTGCTACAGCCAGAGCGTCTGGTTGCAGCTCGCAGCCTGGCCCAGCTCGCAGCTGCCGGTGTTGAGGCAGCAAACCCCGATAATTGGTACGGGCTCGCCCCGCTCAGCGACAGCAGGCCGCTGGTCGATGCGGGTGAGCCAGTGAGCATTTCGCCGTCGAAAGTCGGCACCTTCAGCAAATGCCAGCTGCGATGGTTCCTCGAACGGGTCGCGAGCCCGCCGTCGGGCATCAGCGCCGAGGTCGGCAATCTGATGCATGAAGCATTTGCCGCTGTGGGTGCGATTTCCGGCTCAACCTCAACCGAAATTTCAGCTCGAATGCGTGCGGTCATCGATGACGGCTTTGATGATTTGCAATTTGAGTCCGCATGGTTGCGCCGAGCTGAGCGGGCCAGGCTCAGCGATATGGCCCAGAAGCTTGCCGCTTGGTTAGTCAGTGATCGCGATAGCACGTGGGTTGGCAGCGAGTCGCGTTTTAGCCAGTCCACCGAAAGTTATCGGTTGCGCGGCGCGATCGATCGCGTCGAACGAGATGGCGATGGTTATTACCGAGTGATTGATTTGAAGACAGGCAAGTCGGCGATCAGCAAAGACGACGCCATGAGCGATCCACAGCTTGGTATTTATCAGCACGCGATCCAAACTGGCGCTATCGAAGGGATCAGCGCGGGAGCGATCACTGGTGGAGCGATACTCGTCTATCCGGCACTCGGAGTCAACGTCAGCCTGCGTGATCAGGATGGCCTGGCCCGAAGCCAGAATCCGAGCTGGGTCGCCGAACTGCTCGATGCGACCGCACATGGAATGAGCGGTGCAAACTTTCAGGCAACTGTCGATGAGCATTGCCGGACGTGTCCGGTGCGTTCGGGTTGCCCGGCTTCGGACATCGGACTGCAGGTCGAACCATGACCGGGCGGCAGTTGGTTTTGCCTTTACGTGAATCGATACAGCTCGATCCGTACGAGTTGGCGCACATTTTGGGATTGCCCGCGCCCACATCACAGCAGGCCGCCATCATCGCCGCGCCGCTCACGCCTTCGTCGGTTGTCGCTGGTGCCGGGTCGGGAAAGACGGAAACGATGGCTGCCAGGGTGGTTTGGCTAATCGCGAACGGACATGTCGAGGCCGGTCAGGTACTCGGTCTAACTTTTACCCGTAAAGCCGCGCGCGAGCTCGCGACGCGTATTCGGCTGCGGTTGCGTACGTTCGCGCTCGCGCGGCACGGCCACCTTGATCGAGCTGCAACGCTTTTCATGGATGAACCTACAGTCCTGACCTATGACGCGTATGCGCGCCGAATCGTGACTGAGCACGGGCTGCGGATCGGCGTGGAGCCGAGCGCGACTATCGCCGATGCGGGAACCGTTTGGCAACTGGCCTACAACACCGTCGCGCACTCTGATGCGCGGTTGGAGGATATCGATCGGGCAATGAGCACCATCGTGGACGCGATCGTTGAGTTATCGGAGTCGATGGCTAGTCACTTGGTGAGCAACCAGCAACTATTGGCGTTCGTCGAGCCATTGCGATGGCACCTCGAGGGCATCGAACTCACCAAAGACTCAGCAAAAGTGGCGTCTGCGTTGGATGCCCGAATGCTTTTGGCCCCCTTGATTGATCGATTGCAGAAACACAAAGCGGAGCGCGAGATCGTCAGTTTCTCAGACATCATGCGCGCTGCTTGTCAACTAGTGCAGCAGTTCGGCCAGATCGGCGAATTGGAACGTTCCCGTTTCGGGGTGGTTCTCCTTGATGAGTATCAGGACACCTCGCACGCCCAAGCACAGTTTTTGGCCGCTCTGTATGCAGGACATCCGGTGAGCGCCGTCGGCGATCCGTGCCAGGCGATCTATTCCTTCCGTGGAGCCAGTGAGGACACGCTCAGTGCTTTCGGGTCTACCTTCGCCGCTGGCGCTGTGAGTCCGACATATCCGCTCGCGACCTCATTTCGTAATGGCACCGATATTCTGAGGCTCGCTAACAATTTGTCAGAGCCGTTGCGTGCCGGATCAGTCCCGGTGGCGATGCTCGAGCCAGCCAATGGAGCGGCCACCGGAACGGTGTCAGTGGCAATGCACGCCACTTTACAAGACGAGGCGCAGGACATCGTTGATCGAATCCTGGCGTTGTACGGGGATGCTGAGGATGTCTCCGAACGGCCGAGCGCAGCTGTGCTTTGCCGCGTCAAGGACCAGTTCAGGCCCATTGCTGAGGCATTGCGCGCGCACGAAATTCCATACGAGATTGTCGGTCTTGCCGGACTGATGTCGGTGCCTGAGATAGCAGATATCATTGCCGTATTGCGAGTTTTGGACGACCCAGATGCCGGCACTGGTGTGGTTCGTCTGCTCAGCGGTCCGCGATGGCGGCTCGGACCTCGGGATCTCCTTCGGTTAAGTGAGTATGCCCATCAACTAAGCCGCGTCGATGCTCCAGACGCCACCATCGAGCTCACTCCTGACGAAGTTGATGGCCGCAGTCTCGTTGAGGCGATTGATGCCGTCGGGCAATCACCAGCGGGACTATTCTCCCCGGTCGGTCGGCGCCGATTGATCGCTTTTGCGTCGCAAGTGAGGGCCTTGCGGCGAGAAGTGGGGTCGCCGCTTGCCGATTTGGTCGCTTCGGTTGAGCGCGCCATTGGCGTAGATATTGAGGTAACGGTGCGCGACCTGCGCCTCGGACTGCAGCCCCGGGCACAGCTCGATCAGTTCATCGCGGTGGCAAGTCGGTTCTCCAGCGACACCGGCAGCAATTCGCTCACGGCATTTTTACGTTATCTAGATGCTGCTGAGGCCCACGATCGCGGTTTACCCCTTGCACCGATCGAACCGCGACCGGGCGCCGTCCAAATCATGACCGTGCACGCAGCGAAGGGTTTGGAATGGGATGTGGTGTTCGTACCTGGAGTGCTCAAGGGGAAGTTTCCGGCCACACCGGATCCCGCATTCGGCTGGCTCAAAGCGATGCACAGCCTGCCGTATCCGCTGCGTGGCGACCGTGCGGCGCAGCCGCAGATAGATTTGACCAGCACGTCGACTTCGAAGCAATTGTCGGCATTGATTGATGGGTTCAAAACCGAAGTAGCCAGCAAGCATGAACTAGATGAGCGGCGGCTTTTTTACGTGGCAGTGACCCGGGCCCGGATGGTGCTTCACGTATCGGGCGCCTATTGGCGAACTGGCAAGAATCCGCAAACTCCATCGTCGTTCATGCTGCAGTGCCGAGAGGTGATCGATCGGGGGCTGCTACGCCATGGAACGGTCGGCGATTGGCCCGAGCCACCGGAAAAAGGAACGATCAACCCGGCTTACCGAGCTGGTCGCTCGGCAGCATGGCCGGTCAACTATGACGCTGACCGCGTCGCCCGGCTGCAGGCCGGGGCGCAGTTAGTCCGATCGGCTGCTATCGACCAATCGGCGCAATCACGTGATGTTCTGTCTGAGCAAGCAAAGCAGTGGCGCGACGATACCGAATTGCTGATTGCCCAGCGCAGTGCGCGCGCCGTCAGCGGCGGAATCGAGGTGCAACTGCCCAGTCGGCTGTCGGCGACTCAACTGGTCTCATTGCACGCAGACGAGTCGGCCTTCGCGGTGCAGTTGCGGCGACCAGTGCCAGCACGGCCGTCGTCGGCAGCTCGGCGGGGGACCGCTTTTCATGCCTGGCTGGAGCGCCGATTTGATTCCACAGCGCTACTGGAACTGGATGAATTGCCGGGCTCAGGCGATGAAGGAATCGTGATCGATGAGGCGCTCGATGATCTGATCGAGGCGTTCGAGCGATCTGAATGGGCTAATCGCGAACCCTTCAAAGTCGAAGTCCCCTTCGACATCGCCATTGCGGGCGTTCCGGTGCGCGGGCGGCTCGATGCGGTCTATCGAATCAGCGGTGCGCAAACTGAGCGTTTTGAGGTTGTTGATTGGAAGACCGGCTCGATGCCGACTGGAGGTGCTCTGCGGGCTGCAGAAGTCCAGCTCGCGGTCTATCGAATCGCGTGGTCACAGATTGCCGCAGTTCCCCTCGACGACGTGAGTGCGGCATTTCATTATGTGCCCACCGGTCGTACTCATCGACCAGCGCAGCTACTCGGCGAAAACCAAATCGCGCACCAGATTAGTGCGATTCCGTTGACCGAACCCGGTCGCTGATGGCGCGGGCAAGTGGGCCTGCAGCGAGCTCTGGGATCCAGTGCGTGATTCCTGGCAAGGTAATGAATTGATAGTCCGCGTCAACGTATTTCTGACACAGCTCTGCGCCGGTGCGACCTAGCGCGCGGTCGTGATCTGACCAGACATAGGTCGTGGGAACGGTGACCGAAGGCAGACTCGCTGAGCGCGAACCCATGGCCCGGTACCAATTTAGTGCGGCAGTCAGTGCACCCGGTTGCTGCATGCGGTCGGTATAGAAATCGACTTGCTCTGCGGGCAAATCGTCAAGTATTTCTCGAAACTTTGCCGCGTCGTTGGCCAGCAACTGAGTTTCTGCGGTGCCTTCCTGACGAAAGAGGGCGAAGTATGAGGAGCGGCTGCGTTGATCTGCATCGATCCGATACGCCTCACCGAATGCGGCTGGATGCGGGACTGAGACGGCGGTGAGCGAGGTTAGCCGCTCCGGGAATGCCTCAGCGGTGAGCCAGGCGATCTGAGATCCCCAATCATGGCCGACCAGATGGACCTGCGATAGGTGCAACGCATCGAGGACATCGATTACGTCATGCATC
Organism: Antricoccus sp.; assembly: GCA_039923595.1. GTDB lineage: Bacteria > Actinomycetota > Actinomycetes > Mycobacteriales > Antricoccaceae > Antricoccus. The sequence goes on from JBDTCL010000343.1 coordinate 13,808, forward strand.
AAAGTGGCATCGTCGTAATGATCGACACCGATCGGACGAGCGCCGGGACTGTAACCACGCTGGTCATAGGCGATCAATCGGATACCGTCCGTGGCCAACTCGGCGGCTACCTGACGGTAGCTTCGCGCAGATTGGGGGAACCCGTGCAACGCAACGACAGTCGGAGCCGTGTCGACAACGCCGTTGTGCCACATCTGGAACGTAAGCTCGCCAGCAGTAGCACTTGCGGTCGTTACCGTAGAAGGTATCCAGTTCATGAGGATGAGCTTAGGACACTACTTGGAAATATGAGCGGTCGACCGGGAAGGCACTGACGTGATGCAACCACGAGATCCGGGGTGGTACCAAAATCCCACGGGTCGAACTGGCGATGCCCGCTGGTGGGACGGCTCGTCGTGGACAGACCAGACGCGCGTCCGCGAACTCAGTGCCGCAGATGCCACGTTCGGTGGTCTCTTGCCGCTCGATCATGGCAACGCGACTGGCGCGCACACGGTGTATTCGCCTGGGACACACGATTACCAGGTCATCACGCCTTCGGCCCAGGAATGGCAGGCCGCGCATCTGCGAGAATCTATTGCCTCCATCCCGACCCCACCCCCGGTATCGCCAGGCCCGGTCGATAGTCCCAAGCGTTCGTGGCGCAGCCGGACCGGATTTGTCTCTCTCGACAAACGTAAACAGCGTTCGCTGCTTTTTGGTGCCAGCGGCATTGGGGTAATCGCCATCATATTGGTGATTTTGGTGTTCACCGGGGCATTTACTGCAACGAATCCCGACGCAGCTGGTCCCGTCGCAGTGTCGATTCCGCCGTCATCAACCGGCAAGGATATCCGGATTATCGATAAAGCTTCCGGGGTTAGTTACGACTACCTCGGCGAAGGCTGGACCAATTACACCGACATCATCTACGAGAATCAATCGACTGTCGGGGAGTTTGTCATCACCCAGAAAACGGTTCCTGGAGGTGGCGAGTTCATAGCGCAAGCGACATCGGGACTCCTGGCGACCAAGTTCG
>JBDTCL010000344.1:0-9466 GCA_039923595.1 Antricoccus sp.
ACATCCGCGAGGGAGCCCGCGACCCTCGTTCTCCACCCTCCACCGAAAACCCGCACTCGGAACGGCGCCGAGCCAGAGCCGCCAGGTCGTCGCTCGAGATCCCTGCGGTCGATTCAGCGACCAGAGAGATCAAGGCGTTCCGATCCTCTGGCCACAAGTCTGGCTCGACCGCTCGCAGGGCCGCGAGACCAGGCATCACCAGACGCACTCCAGGGACTCTCGTCCACGCATCATCTTGCCCGTCCAGGAACCTCGCGACAGGTGTCGACCACATCAGCTTCGCGGCCTCGTCGGGAAGAACCGGTGCCCGTTCGCCTTGCTGCCACAGGTCGAATTGCTCCTGGACGACGCTCGGTAGCGAAATCCCGATGTGGGCGATGGACCCGCCCCGTCGTAGATCAGGAGGCCTAACGGCCTGTAGTGCCATCAAAGATGTGCCGTAGCGTTCATTTGTTGAGCCATAATAACTTTCGCCTCACTCGCATTCCAGGATGACCAGCGCTCTGCGGTGGTCAGTTGTTGGTCCGTCGGCCGTAGGTGACGGCCTGCACCGGGGTGAGCCCAAACCAGCCGATACCGCTGAAGTCGTGTCGGCTCAGCAGATCGTCGTAGGCCGTGCGCGGCAGCAGTTGATCGTCGATTTGCGCCTCGAAGAACTGGATCCCGGACATAAACCGCCCCGGGAGGCGAAACTAGTTCGTCAGTTTGCATGATGTTGGGTTTCATGGTGAAGCCGCCAATGGATTTTGGAAAAGGGGTACACCTCAGGACGTACTCCGGCGCGGAGGGTAGATGAATGGAGCTGTCCGCGCGGGTGACGAGGCCTCATAAGCCGAGTCCGATCAGGAGCGCAGCCCCCCAGATCGTCAGGGCGCCGCCGAGGATCCGGGTGAGTGCCTGGCTGGGAAAGAGCTTTTCGGCAAGTACCACCGCTGCCAGCACCGCAATCCACCACAGGTTCATCACGCCGAGCACGAACAGTACTGTCATCAGCGCCCAACAGCAGCCCACGCACAAGGCGCCATGGTGCAGGCCCATGACGATCGCGCCGCGCCGACCACCGCGCCAATTGTTCAACAGGAACCCGAGCGGCGTGCGGCACTGGCGCAGGCAGGCCTCCTTCGCGCCGGTGAATTGGTACAGGCCAGCGATGAGCAGTAACGTGCCGCCGAGCCAGCGGCTCACGGACGCTCCCATCGAGTTAACTAGCGCGAATTCGTGCAGCGCCCACTGGGCGCCGGTGGCCAGCACAGCGAATCCGCTCCACACGGCCAGATAACCCACGATGAACAATGCAGTCGAGCCGTGCGGGCCGTGCGCAGATGGTTGGATCGTCCGGGCATAGGCGCTGATCATCGGCGCTGCCGATGGCAGCATCATCCCGGCCATCATGACCGCCCACATGACCCACATGAGCACGGTCTGCTGGCCGGTCCAGGCCGAGGTCATCGGCATCGCGAACGGCGATCCCATCTCGCTCATTTGCGCGCTGAGGAAGACCAGGTACGCCCAAGTTAGGGCGGTGATGGCGATCAAGGCCGCCGTCACCGCCCGCCTGGTCTGCGCCTGAGGAGCACTCACTATTCCGGTCATTTCAGGTCACCCACTGTAGGCGAACGGGGAGAAGAATCCGTTGCTTTCCGATAGCTCCCATTCGTAGCCGTGGTCGGTGTATCGCAGGTGCTCGGCCCTGCTGACGGTCAGTTGCTCGCCCGGGGCGATGGCCAGCGGATGATTGGCGATCGTCACCGGTTCGCCGCCTTGACCCGCGATGGCCGCGATCTTCACGTCGACGACTTCCCCGACCCGCATGGCTCGAGACCCCCCGTCGCTTTGGAATGTGATCGGCGCGGTAGCGACTCCGATCACCTCGCCGATATGGCTTGCGAGCACGGCCGGATGGCCGCCGGCGGCACCGGAGAAGATGGCTCCCAGGGCCTGCTGCTGGTCCGGCGAGCAGCGGTCGTCCAAATACAGAGCCACCCGCCACGGGGTTTTCGCCATGTGCCCGGGGGAGTGCACGGCCAGGGCCACATTGAGCCCCTCCAGGCGCTGACCTTCGTGGTCGCCGGCATCAATGTGCCAGCCCACGATGGCGGTGCACTCACCAGTAGTCGGTGCGCTGAGAAACACGCACGGGCAGGCGGTGTCGCAGTTGCAGGATTCGAAATAGCTTCCAGAAAGATTCCAGGACATGATCTTTACCTCCATAGGTGATGCGTGTGTGTCCGCTCATCCACGAGCGGGCGGGATGTTTTGGTTGATGTGGAACACGTTGTCGGGGTCGTAGCGGTTCTTAATCGCCGCCAATCGCGGGTAGTTGCTGCCGTACGAGTCGCGGACACGCTCGGCTCCTTCGTCCATCAAGAAGTTCACGTAAGTGCCGCCTGCCGAGGTCGGGTGCAGTTCGGTCCAGTAGTCCTTGGCCCACGCTGATATTTGGTGGGCATTGGCCGGATCGGGGTCGACCCCGACCATCACCGCGGCCCATCCGCCGGATCGGTGCGCGAATGCAGTCGCGTTGCCGGCGATCCGGGAGGCGGCTCCGCCGACCGGGTACATGTGCATGGTGGAGTGCCCAGTGGGCAGGAGTGCGCCGTACTTTTCGTGCACACTGATCGCGGCGTCGGTGATCTCGGTGCAGAAGTCGGATCGCCAGTACCACTGCAGGCCAGCCGGGTAGAGCCCATCGAATGCCTGCTGCAGCGCATTGAAGGGCATCTCATGCAGACCAACCATCAGCGGGGAGCCGAACTCGCGTACCGGTGCCGTGACCTCGGGAGCCTTACCCAGTGCCCCGGTGTAGCACCACACGATTGCGCACACTTTGCGTCCCCATAAGGCTTCCGGGAACGGTGCTACCGGCGGGACAGTGAGCAGCGCGATGAAGCCGCTTAGTTCCTCCGGCAGGTTCGGCAACAGCTCGCGATACCACTGCATTACCTCGCCGGTATCGGCTAGGTCGTAGAGCACGGGGCCGCCGAAAATCGTTCCGTGGTCACCGATCTGGTGGCATTTGAAGGTGAAGGAGGTAACGATGCCGAAGTTGCCGCCGCCACCGCGCAGGGCCCAGAACAGGTCCGAGTGCGTTGTCGGGTCGGCCCGAACGAGCGTGCCATCGGCCAGTACGACGTCGGCGCCGAGCAGACTATCGACGGTGAGCCCGAATCTGCGGGTGAGGTAACCAATCCCACCGCCCAGCGCTAACCCGCCGACGCCGGTGCTGGCGAGAAAGCCCGACGGTGTGGCCATTCCGAACGCGACCGTGGCGTGGTCGACGTCCCCCCATGTGCAGCCGCCGTCGACACGGACCGTGCCCGCGGTGGGGTCGACGGTCGTGCTATTCATGTCAGCGAGGTCGAGTACCAGCGCGTCATCTGCCACGCCCAGGCCGGCGGCGTTGTGCCCGCCCCCACGAACCGCCAACGCTACGTCGTGGGCCGCGGCGAACCGGACACCGGCGATCACGTCGGCCACGTCGCGACAACGCAGCACGGCGGCCGGGTGCCGGTCTATCATCGCGTTGTAGACGGCGCGAGCCTGGTCGTAGTCGGCATCGGCCGGCAAGATGACCCTGCCGCGGGTCAGCGCCGCGAGCTCCTCGTACGCCGCGGCGCTAGCCCGGGCAGCAGTTGCGTTCGTGAAGTTAGTTGTCATGAGCTAATCTCCTTCGGGTTCCCGTGAATTGCCTTGGATTTCGTAGCCGCGGATCGGCCTCGTATTTGCGACGTTAAGCGGTGGGCGTTCGGTAAACGTTCGGTACCGGCGCCGACGCAGAGAACGCTTCACGTCGCGCTTTTCAGCTTGACTAAACAAACGCGGCCGCAAACCGGTTTCGTAGCAGTCACGCAAGGCAGATCAGCCTTCGGCAAACGTTCGAACTAGGCGCAGGCGCTCAGAATGACCCTGCTTGTCAGATCTGGACGCGTGCGTCCGAATCTGCACGACAACGGCCGAGCAGCGTCACGCTCGACTGGGACTGGGCTAGGGCGACAGCCTGCTCCAATCGCCTATCGCACGCAGGTGTCAAGTCCAGCGCGGCGCGGGCCCGCAGAATCTCAGGGAGCCACCACTGGCCGTCGTGTTCGGTGGCGACCGAGGTGGCCGCATCGAGCACTGCGACCGCGGCTGCCGTGTTTCCGTCCCGGCGGTGCAGGTCGGCAACCAGGGATAACCAGTACGTCATCCGCGCGAGGGAACCATCTAGTTCCAGGGAATTGATCCCGGCGCGCGCGGCGCGCAGTCCCGCGGCCCCACCTTCTGCCCAACCGTTAAGGACGGTCGCCCAGTCCCGGTAATAGGCGAAGTCGTAGCGCTCGCACAGATCGGTCAGTTCGGCCGTGATGCCGCGCAGCGCCGAAATATCGTCCAGGAGTTGGCAGGTGACAGCCGCATATGCCAGGGCCACCGCCAGCGAATAGGGATGGTCGATGCGCCGGGCATGATCTACCGCCGCGACGCTCGCGGCCTTTGCCCCTGCCGGATCGCCGAGCAGCCACCGGTCGTGTGCCCACCATGCCCGGGCATGAATCTCGGTGCGAGTTCCGATCGGCAACGAATCGGATTCGCCGGCAAGATCACACGCCAGCCGGAAATGCTCATCGGCGAGTTCAAGCAGACCCAAGCCCAGGCCCGAGCCGGCCACCGCGAGGTGCGCCTGAGCGGCTAGGTCGGGGTGCTGCGTTGACAGCGTGAGTGCCTGTTGGCCCCACTGGTGCGCCTCTGTGGTGTGGCCCTGCACGAATGTGGTGGCGAACAGGGCGATCGCGGCAGTGCCCCGGACTTCGGCAAGCCCGAGGCGTTTACCGAGGGCTGCTGTGCGACGCTCGTAGGTCTCCAGTTCAGGAGAGGCGTAACCGCGCCACGCATTTAACGGCGGAAGCAACTCCTGGAGCACGCCGAGCTCACGACGGTCCCGTTGACTGCTCGCGGGAAGCTCGCCGATCAGCGCGAGGCAGCGCTGCCAAAATCGCACGCTCTCAGCATGCGCGAAGACCGCGGCTGACTGCTTAGCTGCGCGTTCGTAGAACGGGAGGGCACGCTCGGGACGGTCACCTCGGTCGTATTGTTCGGCGAGCTGGGAGGTCGCATCGTCCAGCCGATCAACCCACACCAGCTCCAGCGCCTGCGCGAGTCGGCGGTGCAGTAACCAGCGTTGCGGCGGGCTAATCAAGCGGTAAGCCGCCTCACGCAGCAGATCGTGCGCAAAATCGTAGCCACGCCCACGTTCTTCGAGGATTCGCTGGCGCCATAACTCGTCGACCTGACGAACAACAACGTCCTCAGCCAAATCGGAGGCCTCGATCAGCAAATCTAGCGTGAAATCGCGGCCAACAGCCGAAGCCAGTGCCGCGACCTCGCGACCCGGCTCGGACAGTCGTGACAACCGAGCATCCACCACATCGGCTAAGTCCGCCGGTTCCATCGGCCCAGGAGTTGGGGATGTCGCGCGCAGGACCTCGAGCAGGTAGAAGGGATTGCCGCCTGTCGCGAGCATCACCAGGGAGAGCTCGTCGCTGCCCACCGTGTGTCCCAGGATGCTTGTTGCGAGCTGCGCGGCACTGCGCGGCGACAAATTGCCCACGGATACCAGTTCTGCTTGGTCCGCGGCCCGCATGTGCTCGAGCTGGCTGGTCACGTCGCTGTTATCAGGACCTTCGTCGCGCGCCGTAGCCGCCACCAGCAGCGGTGCCGATGAGGTCAGAGACATCAGGAACGACAACCACGACATCGTCGCCTTGTCGCACCACCGCAAATCGTCGACGGTCAGCAGCAGCGGACGGTCCATGGCAAGAAAAGCCCGCGCGAGACCCTCGAAGAACCGAAGACGTTGCCAAGCATCTACCTTCGCGCGAGCACCAGCCCCCGGATTCGCGGCGCCATCACCCTCGGGAATCAGTCGGTGCACCTCGTCGCGCCAGATCGGATCGAGCCGCTTGGTTGCCATCCGTAAATGCGGGCTGCGCAACCAGTCTGCGACCGGCGCCAACGGCACCGAAGCCGTGGCCGCAAAACAGCGTGTCGTTACCACAACCGTATCGGGGTCCAGCTGTCGAACAGCATCAGCCAGGTCCGCGACCAGCCGGGTTTTCCCGACGCCGGCCCCGCCCGTCACGACCACCATGCGACACCCGACCCGTGCACTGTTCCATGCGGCCAGTAGCCGATGCCTCTCAGCGTCCCGTCCGACCAACTCCGGCGACGACCATACTGGCGCGTCAGTCGAGCCAGTCCCGGGGTCACCCGCACTGCGGCCATCATCGGACAGCGCGGCGTCCAGTTCAGCATCAGTATCCCGCGACGGCCTGACCCCGAGTTCACGCTCCAGAACCGAGGCGCACCGATGGTAGGTGCGCATCGCTCCTGCCCGGTCTCCGGCGCCGCGCTGAGCGCGCATCAGCAACCGATACCCCTGTTCCTCTAGCGGCTCCAGCAGGACTCGCCGTCGGGCAAAGACCTCCGCAGCGGCCAAGTCATCGCACGCGAGCCAGTACGCAGCAACTTGGTCGCACACTTCGATACAGTTCCGTGCCAGTTGCTGCCGAACATCCAATGCCCAGTCGTCATAGCAGCCGGGCAGAAACGGACCCCGATACAACGCAAGCACCAGACCGCCGTGACGCTCGACAGCATCACGCTCGCCCGAATCAACGGCGATGATCGCGTTGCGACATGCCACGCGAAACTCGTCGACGTCCACGACACACTCCGGACCCGGACGCCAACACAGGAAGCCAGCATCGGTCTGCAAATTCACGCTTTCATGCAGCAGCATCCGCAGGTGATGCAGCTCCCGCCGCAGATTTGTCCGAGCTTGCGCATTCGCCGAATCCGGCCACAGCAACCCAGCAAGATGTGCGCGAGGCTGTGGACTTCCCGGATGGCTCACCAAATACGCCAACAACGACACGGCCCGGGCAGAACCCCGCAACTGGGCAGGACCAGCGTTGGAAATCTCGACCCCACCCAACAGGTCAACGCGAATCGTTGCAGCCATCGTCGCACCCAGACGTCAGGAGAGAGGTATCCGTTGCCAGCTAAAACTACCTGGAGGTGCGCTTCGACGTCTACGTCACAGGCTCACGGTGTTGTCCGATAGCCGGACCTCACGACCGAGAACTCCCGCGCAGAGGCCACGAAGCACTCAAGACGCTAGGCACTAGCCGCCCACGTGCCAGATGTGCTTGGCACTGATTGGCGGTGCGCGGGTCGATCATCGCGTGCTGACCCGACGCAGCTCCGTCCCCACGATCTCCAGGTGCTGCACCGGGAAACCCTGGTCGGCAAGATAGTCCGCGGCATGCATCCATCCTCCCGCGCAGCGCGACCAACCAAATCGCCGCTCCCACCGCGGCGAGCCCGTTTGACGGCCAGATCGCACCGATCGCGGTCAGATGCACCCTCACCAACGACCAGACGTCCCCGGGGGCAATCTGACCAACAGCGTCATCGCCGCGCCGCCCGGCTGGTCGTCAGCCAACCAGTAGTCGTACAGATCCGGGGTGACGAGGTGACGCTCCTCCACGCAGCTCTTGTGTCCCCGGTAATTTCAGTACCGGAGGCCGCCGCCATTTAGAGACCTATCGGGTTTGTTTCGGACAGTAGGTGGCTGGTGCCGCCACGTTGCACGGTTTGGCCCTACCTTCCGGCCGAACTCGTCCTCGCCGGGCTGGCACTGGCCGTATACGGCTGCGTCTTGAGATGTTCGGGATCGCCTGGGTCGGCTACGCAGAGATGACGTTCATCGCACTCCTGGACGCCGGCCTGAAGTTTCCCCAGTGGCTGCTGGACCTGTCACCCACCACTCACATCGGTAACCCGCCAGCGGGTGCCATCCAAATCCCAGCGCTCGTCATCATGGCGGCAGTCGTCATCATCTCGTGGCGGTCGGCTTGGTGGCCTTCCGACGTCGAGGGGTCTCGCAAGGCTGACACCCGAACTGGCGAACCTTCTTCGCACCGCGACGGTGCCCGTGAACCGCCGATGATCAAGGTCCTCCGGTAGGCAGCCCGGTCACGGCGGACACCAAGATGGATCGGTCTGCGCAATTGCCTACAGCCGACCGCCGTCGAACCGCACCAAACCATTTCGCAAGCGGAACGGCGTGTGGCTCAACCGGTACAGCTAGTTCACGGTCCGGTCAGCGATGGCACGGGATCGCCGGTAGAAGGTGGCGCGGGACATTCCTACGTCGCGAGAGACCTGGGTGGTGGGTTCGGCTGAGTCGATGAGACGCAGGGCAATGCGGATTTGGCTGTCGGTAACGCGCTGTGGCCTGCCGCCGAGGTTCTTCCCGGCGGCGCGGCGTTTGGTGATGGAGTCGGTGATGCGTTCGCGTTTGATGTCCAGTTCCATCTGCGCTAGGGCGGCCATGACGGTGAAGATCATCGACCCCATCGGGTTTACGGTGTCGATCTCACCGCCGCCAAGGTTCAGCACGCGAAGACCGGCACCCGACCGCGGAGGTCGTCGGCGAAGGCGAGCATGTTTTTGGTGGAGCGACCGAGTCGGTCGAGGGTGGTGATCACTAGCGTGTCGCCGTCCTGTAGGGCGGTGAGGGCGCGGCGTCGGCCTCGGTCGCTTTACCGGAACTCACCAAATCATCCTTTTCACGTCCAGGCTCGTCGCAGCAGACTGTGAACGGGACGCCATTTACGCGCGCCGGGCGCTGCTATCAGCGATGACCTCGAGCGAACATGAGGCGCTCTTGGTTGGCCTGACAGCACTGGCCCGGGTACTCGCACGGCCCCTTCCCGTCGGACCACCGACAGAGGTCCCCCAATCAACGTGATCGTGATGTTAGGTCGTCGGCCGCCTCAGAGCGCGGCTCCGGTCACCGTAGGACGATCCCGTTGCGGTAGCGGTCTTGGCCGCCCAACCCCGGGGCGGAATCCGTCACCGTGGAACTTCGTCGTGAGAATGCTATCGCTGACAGGCCGATTTGCGTTACAATTTCGCCCCCTACCTACTCACAGGAGGCGCACATGCCAAGCGCTGTAGAGATGGTCGCACAGGCCAAGCAGAAGGTGCAGAATCTGACTCCGGAGCAGACGGCCCGTGAACTAGACGAAAAAGACGCGTTACTCGTTGACGTACGTGAGCCTGGCGAGCGCGCGCAGAACGGCGCCATCTCCGGCGCTATTGAAGCGCCCCGGGGAATGCTCGAATTTTGGGCCGACCCCGCTAGCCCATATCATCGCGATGAGTTCGATCCGAACCGTCGGATCATCCTGCACTGCGCCTCAGGCGGGCGCTCGGCGCTGGCCGCTGTCGCGCTGCAGGACCTCGGTTATACCAACGTCGCGCACATGGACGGCGGGATCACGGCCTGGAAGGACGCTGGCAACCCCGTCATGTAACGACGACCAGAGTTTGGCCCGCCGTACCGTCAGCCGATCCCGAGTGGCACGCCGTGAGTAGCGTGGCACCGCTTCGGAGAGGCGCGGTGCCTGGAATGAAAGTCGAT
>JBDTCL010000345.1:0-5694 GCA_039923595.1 Antricoccus sp.
GGGGCAAGCGACATTCACCCAATCGGTGGCCGCGGCGAGCGGTGAAGTGCCTTTGGGCGCCAGATCCGCGCCTTTTAAACCGTCGGGGAGACGAACCGGTAGCTGATCAACGGGTACCGGCACCTCCCCGCAGGCGCCGCAATGAATGATCGGGATCGGTGCACCCCAGAAACGTTGCCGCGAAACCAACCAATCACGTAACCGAAAGTTGACCGTTGAGGAACCTAGTGACTTCGCGCTCAGCCAGGCGATCATTGCTGCTTTCGCCTCGGGAATACCCATCCCGTCGAGGTTGATCTCATCGTTGCTGGAGTTGATGGCAACGCCTGCTCCAACATACGGTTGATCCTGATCGTGATCCGGTGGCGGCTCGACGGTTCGGACGATCGGCAAGTCGAAGGCTTTGGCGAAATCCCAATCTCGCTGATCCTGACCAGGAACGGCCATAATCGCGCCGGTTCCGTAATCGGCCAGCACGTAATCGGCGGCATAAACGGGCAACTGCTGACCGGTGGCCGGGTTCAGCGCGTGCGCACCTAGGAAGACACCCGTCTTCTCACGACCTTCGGCAAGCCGCTCGATATCGCTGGCAGCCTGGACCTGACTTCGATATGCCTCGAAAGACTCCCGCTGCGCCGGAGCACAGAGCTCGTCGGCCAGTGCCGCATCAGCGGCCACTACGAAAAAAGTCGCGCCGAAAAGTGTGTCGGGTCGGGTGGTGAAAACCGGCACAGGTGCGCTGCGTCCCTCGATGGCAAAATCGATACGAGCGCCTTCGGAGCGCCCAATCCAGTTGCGCTGCATCGTCAGCACCTTATTGGGCCAACTCCCTTGCAGCGCCTCCATGTCATCGAGCAGTCGTTGGGCATAGTCGGTCACTTTGAAATACCACTGATTGAGCTTGCGCTTGATCACGGTCGCACCGCAGCGTTCGCACTGACCGCCCACAACCTGCTCATTGGCCAGCACCGTCTGATCATTCGGACACCAGTTGACGGCTGAATCTTTGCGGTACGCCAGATCGTTCTCATACAGTTTGAGAAATAGCCACTGCGTCCAGCGGTAGTACTCCGGATCAGACGTATGAAGCCGCGTCGACCAATCGAAGGAGATCCCGTACCGGCGGAATGAATCTGCTTGTGTAGCAATGTTTTGATAGGTCCACTTAGCAGGATGCTCGTTGCGCTTGATCGCGGCGTTCTCTGCTGGGAGGCCGAAGGAGTCCCAGCCGACAGGATGCAGCACGTCGTACCCGCGCTGGCGCCAGTACCGCGCAATCACGTCGCCGAGCGCGAAGACCTCGGCATGCCCCATATGCAGATCCCCGAGGGGTAGGCAAACATGTCTAACATGTAGCGCCGCTCAGTGCCGTCGTCACGAACTTGAAATGGTTCGATCTTGTCCCAAATCGCCAGCCATTTTTCTTGGATCTGGTGCGCATCGTAGGTGGGTGCAGCTGGTGCATGATCAGTCTCTGGTGCGATGTTCTCGGTGCTCATGGCCTCAATTGTCGTGCGTTTGGTCAACTGGATAAATAGCTAGTACCTATTATTAGTGCTGATTAACAGCTAGTACTCATTAAAGTGGCTGGAAAATCGCGCCGAGATTTTGTAGCTTGGGCAAGAAATTCTCATAGCCACGATAGATAACATCGACACCGTGCACCGTCGAGGTGCCTTCGGCGGCAAGAGCTGCGATCAGATACGAAAACCCGCCGCGCAAATCAGGAACCACTAATTCCGCGGCGTTGAGTTTGGTGGGTCCGGAAATTGCCGCTGAGTGGATGAAATTACGTTGGCCGAAGCGGCACTCGGACGCACCGAGACACTCTGCATATAGCTGGATATTGGCGCCCATCTGGTTCAGCGCGTGGGTGAAACCGAGCCGATTTTCATAGACACGCTCATGAATGATCGACAAGCCGCGCGCTTGGGTCAGCGCGACGACCAAAGGTTGTTGCCAATCAGTTTGAAAGCCAGGCGCGACGTCAGTCTCTAGCGCCATCGCCTTCAGATCGCCGCCGGGATGCCAGAATCGGATCGATGACCGTCCGTTTTGCTCAGCGTCAGAGACCGTGAACTTGCCACCGACTCGACGAAAAACATCAAGAAATGTCATCATCGGTCCCTGTTCGGCACCGAGAACCGTGATGTCGCCGTGGGTGGCGAGCGCCGCACATGCCCACGATGCCGCCTCGAGTCGGTCGGCGAGGGACCGATGGTCATATCCATCGAGATGCGCGACTCCCTCGATGCGGATGATTCGGTTGCTGTGCACGGTGATCAACGCACCCATTTTTTGCAGAATTGCGATCAGGTCGGTGATCTCAGGCTCGACCGCTGCATTGGACAGTTCAGTGCGTCCTTCGGCTAGCACTGCGGCGAGTAGGACTTGCTCGGTGGCGCCCACGCTGGGGAACGGCAGGGTAATTTTGGTGCCCTTCAAACCCCCGTCGGGTGCGTAAATGTGCAAACCTTCTGGTTTGCTTTTGTCCACGACGGCGCCCATCTCGCGGAGCGCGTCCAGATGAAAATCGATCGGCCGATCGCCAATCTTGCAACCGCCCAAATCGGGGATGAACGCATGACCGACCTTATGCAGCAGCGGTCCACACATCAAAATAGGAATGCGACTTGAACCGGCATGCAGATTAATCTCGTCAATATCAGCCTGACCGACCTTTGATGGATCGAGCCGTAACACACCGTCAGAGCGATCAACACCCACCTGATGGATCTTCAGCAGGCCCGAGACCACGTCGACATCAACCACATCGGGTACGTTGCGCAACGTACTAGGAGAATCTCCAAGAACCGCGGCGACCATCGCTTTAGGGACCAGGTTTTTGGCCCCGCGCACCACGATCTCACCCACCAGAGGGGTACCGCCGGCGATGCGCAGCGAGTCAAAAGCTGCTGGCATTTATTACCCTTCCTCATCAGGCGGTAGTCGCTCGATATTCACCGCTTCGAACCCGTTAAGTACACGTCTATCGCCAAGCATCAGTATCGCGCATCACAATCGGCACGCGACGATTTCAGTGACCAGGATTGCGCGAGCGCCTAAATCCCATAGCTCGTCCATGATCGCATTCGTCTGTGTCCGGAGCACCATAGACCGCACGGCGAACCAATCTCCGTTACGTAGCGGCGAGATCGTCGGCGACTCAAGGCCGGGGGTCACTGCGCACGCTGCGTCGAGCGAATCCTTGCTGACGTCATAATCGAGCAAGACATATCGCCGCGCCACCAGCACATTCTCAATTCGACGAACCAATTGCTCGGTTTGCTTATTCGGCTGCGCCTCAGCACGCCCAATGAGCAGTGCCTCACTGTGCATTAACGGCTCACCGATTATTTCCAAACCAGCAGTCCGCAGCGTTGTCCCTGTCTCTACGACGTCGGCAACCGCATCAGCGACACCGAGTCGAATTGCCGTCTCAACAGCGCCATCGAGCCTGATCACGGTTGCGGCGACGCCGGCGTCGCTCAACAAAGATCGCACCACATGCGGGTACGCCGTCGCGATCCGTCGACCGGCTAGATCCGTCAGCGAACCGACGGTTCCCGGAATTGCCGCCAGTCGGAATGCCGAGGCTCCGAAGCCGAGCGCCAACACTTCGCGGGCGTCAGTTCGCGAGTCCAGCAGCAAATCCTTGCCAGTAATTCCCAAATCAAGTGTTCCCTCGCCAACGTATAGCGCGATATCGCGTGGTCGCAGATAAAAGAACTCGACATCATTTTCCGGATCGAGGATGGCCAGTTCTTTTGAATCTTGACGTTGTCGATAACCCGCTTCGCGAAAAATTGTCGCCGCCGACTCCGATAGGGCGCCCTTATTGGGCAACGCGATGCGCAGCATGATGTGTGAGCTTCCTTATAACGTGGCGATTAGAGGTGGCGGTAGATATCTTCGAGGCTCAGGCCCCGGGTTAGCATCAAGATCTGTAGCCAGTAGAGCAGTTGAGATATTTCCTCAGCGGTGCGCTCAGCATCTTCGTGCTCAGCGGCCATCCAGGACTCGGCTGCCTCCTCGACAATCTTCTTTCCTACTGCGTGCACTCCACTGTTGACCGCGGCGACACTGGCGCTGCCCGGATCGGCTATAGCGATTTTGGATTGAAGTTCGGCGAAGAGGTCGTCGAATGTTTTCACGCCGAAGTTCCTTCATTCGCTCGTAGACGTGCCAAGGTCACCGCGACATCAAGCGCGGCGAATGTCGCCTCGTAGCCCTTATCTTCGACCGCCCCAGGTGCTCCGCTGCGGGCGATAGCCTGCTCTGTTGTTTCGACCGTGAGCACTCCGTTACCCACCGGGGTCTGCTGATTGAGAGCGACCTGAGTAAGTCCGATCGTCACCGAGTCACAGACATATTCAAAGTGCGGCGTACCACCGCGAATGACCGTGCCGAGAGCTACCACGGCGTCATGATTGCGGGCCAGTTCCTGAGCGACTACCGACAGTTCGATGGCGCCTGGTACGTGCACCGTGGTCACCTGCTCGACACCGCAGTCTCGCGCGCATTGTTGGGCCCGGTTCAACAGAACATCAACAATGTCGCTATTCCAGCGAGTGGCGACGATCGCGAGCCGTAGACCCGATGCGTCAATCAGCTCAGCCCCCGGACGGCCTGCGCCACTCATATGTCGAACTCCGTTGGCAGATTATCGATGACGTGGCCCATGCGGTCCCGCTTGGTGGTCAAGTACCGCACATTTTCCTTATTCACCGACAGCGGCAGCGGCTCACGGCCAACAACGGTCAATCCATAGCCCTCAAGCCCCGCTCGCTTATGCGGGTTGTTCGTCAGCAACCGCATTGATTTCACTCCGAGATCGGTCAAAATCTGCGCACCAGTGCCATAGTCTCGCGCGTCGGCCGGCAGCCCGAGTTTGAGGTTGGCATCGACGGTATCCGCGCCCTGATCTTGCAACTGATAGGCCTGCAATTTGTGCAAAAGACCAATTCCGCGACCTTCGTGACCGCGGACATACAGCACGATTCCGCGACCTTCCTTGGCGACAGCTGCCAACGAGGCATCGAGCTGCGGACCGCAGTCACAACGCAATGACCCGAAAACATCTCCGGTGAGGCACTCAGAATGCACTCGAACCAAAACTGCTTCGCCGTCACCGATATCGCCCTTGACCAGCGCGACGTGCTCCACCTCGTCGAATTCGCTTTCGAAACCGATCGCCTGAAAATCACCGTGCACGGTAGGGATTCGAGCGGCGGCAATCCTGCGCACATGTTTTTCAAATCGGCGGCGGTGGGCGATCAAATCAGCGATCGAGATCATGCGCAGGTCGTGTTCTGCGGCGAATACTCGCAGCTCATCCACGCGTGCCATTTCGCCGATATCCTTCTGCGAAACGATTTCACAAATTGCGCCCGCTGGCGCAAGTCCCGCTAGCCGGGCGAGATCGACCGCGGCCTCAGTATGACCGGCCCGCCGTAACACGCCACCGTCGCGCGCGCGCAACGGAACCACATGCCCGGGTCTGGTGAATTGACCCGCCTCGGCATTGGGATCGGCAAGATTACGAATGGTGATTGCGCGGTCGTAGGCACTGATCCCCGTCGTCACTCCTTCGCGGGCATCGACGGTGACGGTATAAGCCGTGCGATGTTTGTCCTGATTAGTGTGAAACATTGGCGGTAGATTCAGTCTGTCGCAGGCCTCATCGACGAGAGG
>JBDTCL010000346.1:0-4221 GCA_039923595.1 Antricoccus sp.
TCGAAGGAACGCGTCGTGGTAGTGAATCCCTTCGGTCCCCACCACCGTGCCAGGTGCCGGACCTGCGTGAATGCCTCAAACACCAGCCCCTGTGGGGCGCCGATGAGCCGGGAGACCACGATCTCTCGGTCCGCGATCGGGTGGTCACGCTCGTCGCCACTACCGGTCGTCGTCATAGCGTCGTTTCTCTTACTGGTCGTCGTCATCAGATAGTTCCTCCTGTCTTGCCTGCTTCAGATCTCGCATGTACTCATCCAGTCCGTCGAAGGTTTCGTTCCAGAATTTCTCGAAGCCGCCCACCCACTCATTGACCGGCCGGAGCCCGCGGACGTCCAGGTCGTAAAGACGCTGCTTACCCGCCTCGCGGACCTGCACCAGCCCAACTTCCCGGAGCACCCGCAGGTGTTTGGAAGCCTGCGGCTGGCTCATCCGCAGGTCCCGCGCCAACTCGGTCACCGCCCGCTCGCCGCCACGCAGCAGCAGCACCAAGATCTTCCGCCGCTGCGGCTCAGCGATCGCGTTGAACGCATCCGAGGTCGTCGCTGCTCGTGCCATGACTCCATCATATGCCTATATCGGAATGTGTCAACATATCCACACAATCCCGTTCTACAGAGGCCGCTCCGTCATCTCCCGCGATTGTGGCTGTTCAAACGGTGACGTCCATCTTCGATTCGGCACTTTTGGTGCGAATTTCGGACTTTGATGGGTTGGTAAGCGTTCGTTATGGGATCCGCGCAGCGGGCTCGGCGGTTTGGTTGCGGCGTTACCTGCATCGGCGCTGATTGTCACGAGGTGAGCGAGAAGATCGCTGCGCTTCGCTCGTGCGATTGCGGTGCGGTGAGTATGTACACGGTGGTGCCCACTATGGCGAGCTGCTCGGGGATAGCAGGGGGATCGGGCAGCTTGCGCAACGATTGGGAGCGCGTGTCGTAGGAGAAGGCGCGCGACTGGCCCTCTTCGACGGGCGAAATCACCACGCCTTGATTTCCGGAAATGTTTGTGTGTGGGCCGTGCGATGTCAGTGGCACAGTCAGCGGTGGCATTGCAATCGTCGTGATCTTCCCGTCCTCGGTCAGCGACCACAACGCAAGTTTCTGATCGATCAGACCAGTGACCAAGCACCGATTCGGACCGCAGGAGACCGACAGCGCGGCGCTGTTCGCGGGACCGAATTCGACCCGGCGCCACGCACCCGCACGAAATAACCAGGCCGTTGCGTGAAACGCCGGCGTCGCTGAGCTGACTGGTGCGGCGAGCCCGACAACAACTGTTGCCTCAGCTAACGACGAGGTTGCCGCCGAGCTGGTCTGATCGCCAGCTGATCCGGTCACCTCGGGCGGTAGCGGTGGTCGAGTCCACAACGCATCGGAATTGGTCCACACCGCCACTCCGATCTGGCTTGTCGAGATACTGTAATTTCCCACGATCATGGGCGTCGGAGCTGCCACAATACCGTTGAGGTTTCCACCGTCTTCACCGCCAAACGTTTCCATACCCTGGGGCTGCTCGTCGAGCCCGGCAATGTCGCCCACCCAGATGCTCCATCGAGGATTCAGGTGCGCCCCGCCAGTCACATCTCCGATCGCCACGATCTGCGAGCCGGACACCGATAGCTGAACCAAGGCGGCGCTATGGCCGTACCCAGATTTGGGGTGTAACGGAATCTGCATCCAAACACCCGCGCGATACAGCAACAGGACAGGACCGACCCTTCCCGATACCTCCTTAGTACCACCGACGAATAGACCCTCCGGCGAGGACGTCAGTGATGCTGGATGCACGCCCGAAGGAACCGTGACGACTGCCCATTGCGTGGGTGCTCGCAGACACGCCGCACTGCTGAGGATCAGAATGACCGCGACGACCTGAATCAGCGTGACAAGCGCGATCCGGTGGGGCGATACAGGATTATCACCATCGATGTCGCAGTCGTGACGGGACCTGATCATCTAATGCACCCGGATGTACGTAATGGTCTCCATAAGGTGAGCCGGCGGAAGAGCGAACTCGACCATGCCCACCGAGCAATTCGAGCGTCGTCGGCCGCACTTATGAGGTCGCGCTGATAAGCGGCAATCCTCGTCGCATCAAACTGTATGGGGTTTATCATCGATCTTCCCGCCGGAGTTCCTGCAAACCAAAACACAAAGTCGGGTTCGGCATTGTCACAAGAACGACGAACGGATGGCCCACTATGAGGACATCGCTGAACGTCGAGATTCGAGCAATCCCTCGTAGTGGCGCTGGACGCCCGGTCAGCTCATCCGAGAAAGCCGACGTTGTAGCGCGATCCGCTCGGCGTCGGTATCAGCAAGCAAAATCGCTTGCCGGTACTGCGTTGCTGCCTCGATTGCGCTCCCGCGGCGCGCCAGCAGGTCGGCTCGAGCTGCGGCGAAAAGCCGATACCCGCCCAGCCTGGTCGAAAGCTGCTCCAGCAGATGCAGCCCTATGTCTGGATCATCGCGCATTCCGACCGCGATTGCACGATTGAACTCGATGATCGGTGATGGTGACATTGTCAGCAGGTCGTCATACAGGTCCACGATCCTGGCCCAGTTGGTTTCTGATGCCACGGCGACAACTGCGTGCTCACGGGCGATCATCGCTAGGATCGAATAGGGGCCATTGGATGTCGCGCCGCGCATCAGAGTCCGCGCTCGTTCGATTTCATCGTGCCGCCATAGTCGACGATCTTGGTCCTCAATCGATACGAGTCCGCCGTCCTCGCCGAGGCGCGCTAATCGTCGAGAGTGTTGAAAGGTTAGTAATGCGTTCAAACCTCGTGCTTCGGACTCCATCGGCATCAGGTCAACCAACTGGTCGCTGAGCTCGACGGCCGTTGCGGCACCGGAGGGTTCGGACATCGCGGTATAGCCGTGGTCGAATGTCAGGTAGACGACTGCCAGCACCGCACTTAGGCGTTTCTCGTACTCCTCAGGTGGCGGAACACGGTACGGTACCGCGTCTCGTTTGAGCTTTGCCCGAGCCCGCACCAGTCGCTGCGCCATCGCCGACTCGGAGGTGACAAAGGTGCGAGCGATGTCGGCAATTGTCAGTCCAGCTACCGTTCGCAAGGTGAGCGCGACCTGCGCCGCCTGATCCAGCGCGGGATGGCAGCAGGTAAAGATGAGATTGAGGCGAGTGTCCTGAACGCCCGTCGGCTCCAAGGCCATCGCGGCAACCTCGGCTAGTTTCGCGCGCTCGACTACTCGGCGCCGAAGAATATCCAGCGCATAATTGCGAGCAACAGTCATCAACCAGGCGCCCGGATTGGGCGGAATCTGCTCATCGTTCCAACGCTCGACGGCCCGGCTAAATGCCTCACTAGCCGCGTCCTGCGCCAACTCCCAATCCCGCGTCGTCGAAATCAGGGACGCGACAATCTTCGCCCACTCAGAAGAATGGGCGGCGGCGATGAGGTGATTCACGGGGTCCACAAGAACAGCCGTTAATCCAGTCCAGTAACTGGCCGAATCTCAATACGCCCACGACGAGCCATCGGATGCCTCGACGCGTAGTCGATCGCTTCCTCGATATCGGTGCAATCGACAATATCGAAACCCACGATCCATTCCTTAGACTCAGTAAATGGTCCATCCGTGATCAACAACTGTTCGTCACGTACCCGAACAGTTTTCGCCTCTGACACGGCGCTCAAAATTCCACCGGACTGTCGTATCCCGCGGCGGACACCTTCTGAATGCCACGATTCGATCTCGTCTGGACTTTCTGCAGGTGCCCCAGGCTCAGTATCGGTTGCTATCAAAATCATGTATTTCATGGATTACCTCATCAACGTGGCTGGACTACTTATCCATACAACGAACTGTATGCAGGCCGCAACGACATCGTTGCCGCTATTTAAAATGATGCGACCACTGATTACGGCAGCCGGATGTGTTGGGGCGCCAACAAGGTCTTCCAAGCGGCGTCCGGCATTCCACCCTCCGCCAAGCACACGAATCGTCCGGCTCACCCGACCGCTCAGAAGGCCATCCAGGTGACCTGACCGCGCCACACTACGGACTTACTAGCCGTAACCGGGATCGACCCGGCCTACACAATGCGCTGGTCACCTGACGAGATGGGAACACACTGGTGGTCACCAACTCGATCGGCTGATCCGGTCCCCCGACGATTTCGGCGGGGTCAACTAGACCAGATCGCGGCGGTTGAAACGGCGGAGCACTCACACCCTGGAGACGACCTATGCCTGCG
>JBDTCL010000347.1:0-9466 GCA_039923595.1 Antricoccus sp.
CAGAGACGGGCTGATTCTTCGTGAAAAAGTGACGGGTCTTGATCAACGCATCTGTCAACGGGCTGTTCATCGTGTCACTCATGAAGTTCTCTTTCGTCTGTGTCGGCGGCGTCCAATGAGTTCAGCATGGATCGACATCGGGTCTGGCCATGAACTAGATGAGCGTCGATTGTCCTTAAGGCCAAAGTCAAGGGGCAGTGAGAATTGCCCAGGCGAGATCGTGAGACCTGCCCAATGGCGATCACGGCAACGTCAGTACGAGGCTGAACGCTCACGAGGTCTTCTTTCTCAATCCGGCGCCAGGTTATTGGATGAAGTGTGCTCCTGACTTAGCCTGTCCGGACCCCCGGTATGGAAAAAGGCGGGCAAACATGTTGCGCAGAGCGGAGCGACTTCGAGGGTGTAGTTGTTGCCTGCCGAGTCAATGCGGGAGGTTGATACGCCGCGGGGCTATCAGGCAGGTGGGCCCAGTTGACGGGGGCATTGTGGTTCGCCATTAATTGCATGAAGTCTCGTCCCGCTTGTCCAGCGATGTGTGCCTTCTGAGGCTGGTTCGTCGTAATTTATCACAACCTTTCCCGTGATAAATCGGCAGAAACGACGAAGCTTCACTTGCTGTAGAAATGGTCAAATCGCGTGGCTTGTAAATGCATTGGGCCTAGAAGTAGCAGACGCCGCCAGGTCAGAATCGCGCGGATGGACACGGCCATCGCACGCCTCTCCACTGCTCAGTGGGTCACGCGGACGCCCAGCGCGATCGGCAAGCGAAATCTGATTACGCGCCCCGTACGACGAGGGCAGCGCGCGCCATAGCGTAAGGCGATAAGGGCCTCGCGAGCGGCGCGCAGAGCGGCGACGGACGAGCAGATTCGCGAACTCATGACCGATGAGCACGTTGTTGATTAGGGAGGCCCCCATCAGCCTTGGGGGAAGGGTCTGGGGGCCTCAGCGACTCAACCTTGTGGGAGGTGTCGCGGTCTCGGGAGCGACCCGAGACACGAGACAGCGTACATAGATTTCACTCGCGATCGTCGCACTTGGCCCTGTGATATGGGGTACGCTCATTGAGCTAAGTGGGGGGGATCCGACGAGCTGCGAGATTTGGCTGCTCTGACGGGAACGCCGCGTCTATGCCGCGTAAGACTCGATTGAAGGATGGTTCGGGGGAACTAGTCTGTGAGAGTGCGGTCCGACGCGAGAAGGCTCCTGCAACCTGGTCAGGTTGCAGGAGCCGTTCCATGTGGAGATGAGTTGAACCAGGACCCTCAACGACCTTCGCGCAGGGAACAATCTTTCTAGGCGCCAATTGTGTCAAGCGATAACTTCTGCGAAAAACAAATTGCGACCGTCCCGAGAACAGTTCGGCGCATGATGCCTTCGTTTTAAGAGGACAGCTCCCCGTTCTGGTTGCTATGGACGGTCCACTGCGCTAACGGTCTGGGTTCAACGTTGCCCTGCTGGCAGTCCAAATGTCGCAAGAACGGTTGTCGGGTCGCGTTTGGGGTTATTGTCAGCGTCATCAATAGAGCGGTGTCGATGGTGATGCCTCAGGTGGAAGGTAGCCCGTGACCCTGCGACCAAATTCGCGGCTTTCGTTAAATTTCACGCTCAACGACAGTGACCTCAGTCTTGATATTGAAGCCCGATCGAGTCTGCTGGACATGCTTCGCCAACAGTTGCGGCTCACCGGCACCAAGAAAGGCTGCAATCAGGGCGCTTGCGGTGCGTGCACTGTCCTTGTCGACGGTGCCCGAGTCCTCGCCTGCCTGACGCTCGCTGCCCAGGTTGATGGTCGATTAGTCACCACAATCGAAGGCATCGGCACACCAGATTCGCTGCATCCACTGCAACAAGCTTTCATCACCACCGACGGATTTCAATGCGGCTATTGCACCTCCGGACAGATCTGCTCAGCGGTCGGCATGTTGACTGAGTACGCCTCGGGCACCCCAAGCGCCGTCAGCGAACATCTCGCAGCGTCATCCACCTTGAGCCCCGCCGAGATCCGCGAGCGAATGAGCGGCAATATTTGTCGCTGTGGAGCGTACAACGGGATTATTGAAGCGATCACCAGCACAGCGGGAGCAAGTCAATGAGGCCGGTCGATTACCTGCGCCCTGACGATGTGCAACAGACCGTCGAGGCGATCAGCACCTTGCCCGGTGCCAAACTCCTCGCCGGCGGAACCAATCTTGTCGACCTGATGCGTGCGGGGATCGAGGCGCCCAAGGTGCTGATTGACGTCAGCCGCTTGCCCTTAGACGCGATCGAGATCAGTGACGATACCATTCGAATTGGCGCTACGGTAAGCAACACGACCCTCGCATCGCACCCGGTCATACGGCAAGAAATGCCAGCGATCGCGCAGGCCGTCCTGACGGGTGCGTCTGGTCAGATCCGCAATATGGCTACGGTCGGCGGCAATCTGATGCAGCGAACCCGCTGCTTGTATTTCTATGACGAAACCACTGCCTGCAATAAGCGGCAGCCGGGAAGTGGTTGTGCTGCTATCGGTGGCCACAATCGCGGCGGCGCGATCCTCGGTGGCAGCGCGAGTTGTGTCGCGGTGCATCCGAGCGATCTTGCCGTAGCACTGCGGATGGCCGATGCGCAGGTCGAAATTGTCGGTACGGCGGGCTCCCGACTAATTCCGCTCGCTAATTTGCACGTCCTGCCCGGTACGAGTCCGCAGATCGAGACCACACTCAACCGAGATGAACTGATCATCGCCGTCCACGTGCCCAGATCGGCGATATTGCGCCAATCTCGTTATCGCAAAGTTCGCGACCGTGCGTCTTATGCCTTCGCGCTGGTATCTGTCGCGGCTGCTCTCGCGGTTGAGGACGGGATCGTGAGCGAGGCACGAGTGGCACTCGGTGGTGTCGCTGCGAAACCGTGGCGCGCGACGATCCTCGAGTCAGCACTGATCGCTAGGCCGGCGACCGATGCCGAATTCGCCCAGGCGGCCCGCGCCGAACTGGCAGCCGCCGAAGCTGGGCCGTCGAATGAGTTCAAGATTCACCTCACTGAACGAACTATAGTTGCGGTTCTTCGTCAGCTTCGTGAAGAAGGCGGTGCGGCATGACCATCACGCCAGCGCGTCCAGATATCCGCCCAACTCCGACCAAGCCGACGGGTCCGGTGATGGGTCAGCCGCTCGACAGGCGGGACGGAGTGCCAAAAACGACTGGCACCGCGCACTTTTCTGCTGAGTACGATTTGCCGGAACTCGCATACGCCGCACTCGTTCACGCATCGATCAGTCGCGGCACGATCACCGCGATCGACACCACAGCGGCCTTCGCGCACGATGGCGTCATCGATGTCATCACTCATCTCAACGCGCCAAAGCTCAAGTCGCCGCCTAAGACGCTCAATCCGCTTGATCTATCGACAATGGCAGCGGGATCAACGATCTCGTTTCTGAACACCGATCAGGTGTTCGTCGACGGGCAGCCGATAGCGGTGGTTGTCGCCGACACGCTTGAGGCTGCGGCATACGCGGCCAGCTTGGTCAAGGTCGACTACGTCCCGCTGCCGGTGTCGGTTGATTTTGATGCCGCCATGCCGGCGGCAAAACCAGCCAAGGGTCTGCCAGTGGGCCCACCTCTTGGTGGTCATACCGGTGATGCCAAGGCCGCATTCGCCGCAGCCGCGGTCACCGTTGATTTGCAGCTTTCCACTCCGCAGCACAATCACAATGCCCTGGAGCCGCATGCCACAACAGCGGTCTGGGACAACGATCGTTTGACAGTGTACGAAGGTTCGCAAAATATCGAGTGGACGCAGAAATATCTCGCCAAGCGATTTAAAGTCCCCGCGACCCACGTTCGCGTCGTGTCGCAATACGTCGGAGGCGCGTTTGGTGGCAAGACGCAGGTCTGGGCCGGAACCTTGATTGCTTGTATAGCGGCAAAGGTCACCGGTCGACCGGTCTGCTTGGCGCTCACGCGCGAAGGCGTCAACCGCACTGTTGGTGCACGCACTGCCACCCGCCAACGCGTCGCCATTGGCGCCGATAGCAGCGGCCGGATGACCGCCCTGATTCACACCGCGATCACCAGGACCGGCAAGGTCGGCGGCGGGCCCGAACATGTGACCGCGTGCGCCCACGATCTATACGACGTACCAAACATCCTGGCGCAGCAGCGCACCGTGGAGCTTGATTTGATGCCCAACACGTTCATGCGTGCGCCGGGCGAGTCCACAGGATCGTTCGGGATCGAGTCAGCTGTCGACGAGCTGGCTATCAGCCTCGGTATGGACCCACTCGAAGTGCGCCTGATGAATCAGCCCGATGATCGTTCACCGATTGGTCATAAGCCGTATTCGCATCGGCGCCTGGCAACAGCGCTTCGGCGAGGCGCTGATCTTTTCGGTTGGTCTCAGCGTCCTGCGGGCGGCACCCAGGACGGTAACGAGTTCGTCGGATGGGGTGTGGCATGTGCGATTCATCCGGTCATTCGGATGATCGCAAATGTCGAGCTGCAGCTTGACAATGGCCAAGCGACACTGCGTTCGGCGTTTCACGAGATGGGTATGGGAAGTGCGACCGCGGTGGCACAGATGGTTGCCGACGGCCTCCAGATTCCCTATGCCGACGTCGCTATCGAATACGGCGATTCTGCCCTGCCGAACGGCCCCGGTGCCGGTGGCTCCGCGCAGACAGCCAGCCTGGCGGCTTCGATCGAGCGGGCCTGTGAGCAGGCCCGCAAACGGATAGGCGACGGCGAAACCTCGTTCTCGGTCAAGATCGGTGCTGATAGCGGTGCCCGGTCAGTCCCCGGCCAGCTTCGGATGATGAAGCACATGGCGCTGGATGAACGTCGCCTAAAGAAGGCGGCCACCGGCGCGCACTTTTGCGAAGTACGGGTGGACGCAGACACCGGTGAAGTACGAGTCACACGCTGGGTCGCGTCCTTTGACATTGGCCGGGTCATCAACGCCAAGACCGCTGCATCACAACTTCGCGGTGGGATTGTGATGGGTCTGGGGCTCGCCCTCACCGAGCAGACATTGATCGATTCGCGGACTGGTCGAATCATGAATGCTGGCCTGGGTGATTACCACGTGCCGGTGCATGCTGACGTGCCGCGCATCGAGATTGACATGCTCGACGACCCCGATCCGGCGATGCCGATGGGCGTCGTTGGTGCAGGCGAGGTTTCTATCGTCGGTGTCGGCGCCGCGGTCGCGAATGCGGTGCGGCATGCGACCGGAACCCGGGTGCTTGATCTGCCGATCACGCTGGATAAAGTGCTGCCGCGCCGCGGCTAGTTCAAGCCGGGCCGCCGTACGCCGACCTTGTTAGCTCAGCAGCCGCAACCGGATGGTCTGCGACATTGCCGCGAGTGCCTGGAAGACATTCGGTGGCACATCGCAAGCGACGTCGGTTATGACGTAACCCAGATCGCCGCGGGTGCTGAGGAACTGGCCTTCGATGTTGGCGCCATTCTCAGCGAGCACTTGATTGATTGCGGCGAGTACGCCGGGCATGTTGTGGTGAGTGTGCATAATCCGGCGACTGCCTTCGCGCGCTGGCAGATCTAACGTCGGCAGATTGACCGATAGCGATGTGCTGCCGTCTTCGATGAAGCTGCGGAACTTGGTCGCGACGAAGTTGCCGATATCGACCTGTGCCTCTTCGGTGGAGCCGCCCACGTGCGGGGTAAGAATCACGTTGGGTAACCCGCGCAGCTCGGAGACGAACTCATCCCCGCGGTTCTTCGGCTCGTGCGGAAAGACATCGACCGAGGCACCAGCGAGGTGGCCGCTCAGGATATTTTCGCGCAACGCCGCATGATCGACCACCATGCCGCGGGAGAGGTTCAAAAAGATCGACCGTGGCTGCATTTTTGCAAACTCGCGCGCCCCGAATAGGCCAGCGTTTCCGGGACGGCCATCGACGTGCAATGTCACCACGTCAGAGACAGCGAGCAATTCGTCGAGCGAGTTGACCTTTTTGGCGTTGCCAAGTGCCAGCTTGTCGGCGGTGTCAAAGAAGTACACCGAAAAACCAAGACTTTCGGCAACTACTGATAATTGGGATCCGATATTGCCGTAGCCGACGATACCCATCTTGCGGCCCCGGACCTCATGGCTGCCGATCGCTGACTTATCCCAAATCCCGGCGTGCATGTTTTGATTCTTCTGCGGCAACCGTCGGGCGAGGCAAATGATCTCCCCGATGACTAGCTCCACCACCGAGCGGGTGTTGCTATACGGCGCATTGAAAACGGCGATGCCGCGCTTGGTCGCTGCAGGAAGGTCGATCTGATTGGTACCGATACAGAACGCGCCGATCGCGAGCAAGCTGTCAGCAGCGGCAAGAACCCGCTCAGTGATCTTGGTATTAGAACGAATACCGATCAGGTGCACGCCTCTGATCTTTTCGACCAGTTCGTCTTCGCTTAAGGCGCCAGGTGAGTTTTCGACCTGGTAGCCCGCGCCAGCGAGAATCGCTGTGGCATCGGGATGAATATTCTCCAGAAGTAGAATCTTGAGATTGTGTTCTGGGATATGTGCACTCTCGGTGAGGTTTTGCGTTGCCACATTGACCCCCGCGGCCATCTGATAGACGTCGGTCGTTGTCATTAATACTCCTGCTCGGTCTCGGGTGGCCCCTGCGGGGGCAGCGATAAAACCCGAGGCCCAGGCGTACGGTCCCGAAGTCGAACTACTTGCGATCGCTCCCCGGTGGTCGCCCACCCTTAACGCCAGTCACGATCGTCGACCCCCTTAGTCTACCTAGAGGGCACAGTTGCTCGCTGGCATTGACCGACTTGTTGGTCGTAAGTCACGATTGTGGCCATTCGTCGTCAAGGAGGACATATGAAGGCCGACCTCACCGGAGTGAGCGCGCTTGACCGCAATCTTGCGCAGCGCAACACCGTGGGCGACATGCTCGCCCGGGCTGCGCGCGTGTTTCCTAATCGCATCGCGGTGCATTTCGAGGATCGCGCCCAGACGTACCGCGAATTGGAATCGGCCAGCAATCAAATAGGCCGACAGTTGTTGGCTATCGGTGCGCAACATCAGGAGCCCGTGGGTTTTCTGCTCAGTAATTCCGACGCATTCTTGGAGACCTTTTTTGGTTGCGCAAAGGCCGGTTTGGTCGCGATGCCGGTCAATCTCGCCCAATCGGCCCAAGACGTAGCCTACGTTCTAGCTGATGCCGGCGTGCAGACAATCATTACCGATGAGGCATTCGTACCGCTGCTTCGAGAAGTGTTGCCGCACTTGCCCGATATCTGCCGGATCGTGATCCGCGGCGATGTTCCAGATGAGCTCGGTGACGACAGCATCACGCTGCATTCCTACGACCAACTGCGCGCGGGTGATGATCGACCGATTGAGTCGGTGATCATCGAGGACTCCGCCATCGTGCATTGCCTCTATAGCTCTGGCACGACCTCGCGGCCCAAAGGAGTGCTCACCCGGCACTCATCATTGGTCATCGCGTGCCTCAGTAGCGCGCTGGTCGCAGCGCATCAATATGGCCGCGAGCCGAGCGTCTTTCCGATTGTGTTGCCGCTATTTCATACGACCGCATTGGACACGCTCGCGTTGCCGACCTTGGTGGTGGGCGGCACCGTAGTACTTTTCAATACTTTCGATCCGGCGGCGTTGATCGCTGCTATCGACCGATATCAGGCCACTCATATGATGCTGCTTCCCAGCATGTACGAAATGCTGATGAACCATCCTGATGCAGCAGGCAAGACATTCGGCAGTGTGCGGCTCTGCTTTTATGCCATGGCACCAATGCCCGACGCGAGGCGGATGCGCCTGCAAGAGGTTTTCCCGAATGCCGATACGCTCCTCGGCTCGGGGATGACCGAGTGCGTCCCGCCGACCTGCTTTCAGTGGCCGGCGCACGACCTCGACAAATCCGGCTCCTGGGGTGTTGCGGTGCCGTCGTGCGATGTTCAGATCGCTGATCCCGAAGGTAACTTGCTGGGACCGAATGAGACCGGCGAGATCGTTTATCGCGGCCCACATGTCATGCAAGGATATTGGAACAATGCTGCTGCCAACACTGAGGTATTTCGCGGTGGATGGATGCGGACGGGCGATATTGGACATATTGATGAAGAAGCGGTGATTTGGTTCACAGACCGGGCTAAGGACATCGTAAAGTCGGGCGGCGAGAATGTGTCGTCGGTCGAGGTCGAGCGCATCCTGCTTGCGCATCCGGCCGTCGCGGAGGCAGCGGTCATTGGCCGCCCGGATGACCGTTGGGGTGAGGCGGTGACAGCTGTGATCGTCAAAGGGGCCGAGGTCACCGAAGAGGAGCTGATCACGCACAGCAAGAAGTACCTGAGCGGGTTCAAAGTTCCCAAATATGTCGAATTTGTTGAGGTTCTTCCTAAAACGGCAACCGGCAAGATTCAGAAGCATCATCTGCGCACCTGATGGTGCTCGAGTACGGGGGTTGAGGGGGTCGATCAGCGCGCCTGCGCAGCGAGCCAGTCGGAGAACCCTGGGCCATCAATGACAGTCTCGGGGCCTGCTGTGAGCGAGCCGGCTCGAATACCGGCTTCGGTTTTGCCGGGCAGCCAGAGCCCGATGATTTTGGGTTTGCTGTGGCCTGCGGCATTGCGTACTCGGACCATCTGATCGACGAGTTGCCCGCGCTCCGGTCCCGCTAATTCCACGACGGCGCCTGTCGTTGGATCAGGATTCATCGCCAGCTCGACCAGATGCTTTGCCACTGTCTCGACGGCGACGCTTTGAATCTGTTGGCGGGGCACGAGAGCGATCGGACCTTTGGTGGTCCAGCCCATCAGCTGGCGGGCAAAGTCGTGAAACTGAGCTGCCCGCAAAATTAGCGCCGGGACTTCACCTTTAGTCGCCGCCGCCTCTTGGGCGAGTTTGGCCGCGTAATAGCCGCGGCCCGAAGCCTTATCCACGCCCAGGATGGATAAGGTCACTATCCGAGCGACCCCTGATATGGCTGCCTCGGCCTGCAGATTTCGCGCGACCGCCGTGAAGAATCGTTTTGCTGACTTGGCGTTCGCCCCTGCGATCGCGGTTGTTT
This sequence comes from Antricoccus sp., assembly GCA_039923595.1. GTDB lineage: Bacteria > Actinomycetota > Actinomycetes > Mycobacteriales > Antricoccaceae > Antricoccus. The sequence continues at coordinate 9,041 of JBDTCL010000347.1, forward strand.
CGATGACCGCGTCCACGCCGTCGAGCCGGCCGCTTAGGCCGCGTCCAGTCTCTAAATCGACGCCAGCACCGCGAGCCAGAATCACTGACTCGACATTCCTCGCCGCTAACTCGTTCACGACTGCCGAGCCGGCAAGGCCAGTACCACCGGCAACAGCGATCCGCATTAATAACTCCATCCTCGCGATTGGCTGTCTCCGAGCTAGTAGATCACGCTCACTTGACATGTGACCATATGGTCACCTATAGTCATCCTGTGCACGATGCTGACCTGGTATTCAAAGCCCTCGCGGATCCGATCCGCCGAGTACTCCTGGATGCCTTGTACGAGCGAAGCGGCCGCACGCTCGGCGACCTGGAAAACGTCGTCAACCTCGTCACAGAAATGACCCGTTTTGGAGTAGCCAAACATCTGCGGCTACTCGAG